>OMRF01000077.1 GCA_900313435.1 uncultured Lachnospiraceae bacterium
ATTTACAAGCTCCGCAGCTTGCTTTGCGTCCATAGTATATGTCCCGCCGATGGGAACAAGGGCGATATCACACTTCACTTCCCCGGCTTCCTTCGTAGCATCCGTATCACCGGCTATATAAACTCTTTGCCCGTCCAGCAGCAAAATATATCCCACCCAACCGGCACTCTTTGGGTGAAATGGTTTCATTATGTTATATGCAGGAACGGTCTCAAACTCAAAGCCGTTCACCTCTTGACGGTCACCGGCCTTGACAGTTCTGATCTCCTTTACAAGACCGGCAGCCTCTTTTGCTTTACCCTTCATCTTTTCAGGTACAACCAGGATGGTATCATCGCCGGCAGCTTTGGCAATATCTTCCGGTGAAAAATGATCATAATGATCATGGGTTACAAGGATAAATGCAGCATCATGCGGTTCAGTTTTCATATTGAAAGGGTCAATGTATATTGTCCCAAACCCGCTCTTTATCCGGATACTGCTATGTGTAAGTACTTCAATTTTCTCAGTCATCTCTGTTACCTCCCGATTTTGGACCCCCGGGACAGTCCCGGGGGTCCATTACTCATATGCTTCTTAAAAAATTGGACATTCTCTCCACACATTCAGGAACTTCATCATAGAAAGCATGACAGTAGTTTGGATAAACATAGCATTCACACCCCAGCTTTTCCGCGATCTCAAGAGAAGTCTCTTTTCCGAAAACAATATCATTCTCCGCTGCAAGAACAAGAGTCTTGCATTTTATTTTTTGTACTTCATCTGAAACGTCAAAATGCAGTAAGTCATTTGCGATCACAACAAAACGCTTCAATTCTTCATCTGTTACAAGTCCGGCCAACTGCTTGAAAGCGTCCAGATACTTATCATTATATTCTTTTGTATAACACTTCGCTGCAAAGTCCACCATGAGCCCCTCTTTGTCTCCCGACTTTGCAAGATCTATCCAGTTTTTGATCACATTATCGGATTTTTCATTATGATGGCTGCTGCTGGACAGGACGAGCAGACTGTTTACTAATTCCGGTGCTTTGAGCGCGATCGATAAGGCGATCATCCCTCCCTGAGAAGTCCCCATGATATTAACACTGTCAAAACCAATTTTCTTAATGGCTTTTATGGTGTCCTCCGCCATATTATCTATTGAATATTCCGAAGGTATATTTTTTCTCCTGTCCATAACATAGACGTCAAACTCATCTGCCATAAGCGCAAAAGCAGCTGCCACAACATCCGCCGAGCCCATTACGCTCTTTACCGAAAGTCCGGGAAGTACAAATACAGGGGAGCCTCCCTTTTTACCGAACCTGAAGTAATCCATCAATACATCATCTGTTTTTACTGTTTCAATTGCTATGCTCATTTTTCCTCCTTTTTGGACCCCCGGGACCCCCGGGACTGTCCCGGGGGTCCATTTTAACCCCCGAATGTATTGAACCATGCCCTCTCGTTGAAGTCTTTTTTCTTTGGTGCGTCAGATTCATCCGCCGCAATTCCTACCGGCAGAAAGCACACCAGTTCATGATCATCCGGAACATTCAATATTGCTGCCATTTTCTCGTTGATCCTATCTTCATCTGTGATATGTCCTTCATACCAACAGCTTTGGTAGCCGAGCTCAACTATAGCAAGCAGCATGTTCTGAATAGCCGCCGAATAGTCCTGCACTGAAAAACATTTGTCCCTATACGCATTTATCCTCTGAGTAATAACGCAGATGGCTGCAGGAGCTGTCTCTCCAACATGAGGCAGGATCACTGACTGGAGTTTTCTCAGAACGTCCGGATCATCTACAGCTATCAGACTCGTTGTTTGCATGTTGCATCCTGATGGCGCATCAAGCCCGGCCTGCATTATTTTAATCAGATCTTCTCTCGGAACCGGATCTGATCTGAATTGTCCTCTGTAACTATGACGCTCTTTTATTGCATCTAATACGTTCATGATTTAATTCCCCAATTTGGACCCCGGGGACAGTCCCGGGGGTCCAAAAATTATCTCCTGATACGCTTCATCCCTGAAGCAATAGCATCCACGGGACAAACAAGCCTGCAGAGATGGCAGCCTACACATTTACTGCCATCGAGCTTTGGCCTCCTGTCATCGAACCTGATAGCCTGATGACCTCCGTCATTGCAGGAAATAACACATCTTCCGCATCCGTTGCATTTATCAAGATCAAATGCAGGGAAAAGAACAGAGTCACGCTCAAGTACATCGGTTGTATCGCTGACACTGTCCAAACCTGCACCGATAATATCTTTAACGGATTCGATCCTCATTTGTGCCAGATAATAGTTTAATCCCGATTTAAGGTCATCTATTATCCTGTATCCATATTGCATTACAGCAGTAGTGATCTGAATGGAACCGGATCCCATGAGGATAAACTCGAGTGCATCCCTCCAGGTCTCAACTCCACCCATCCCGCTTATATGCATGCCTTTAAGCTTGGGATTCTGCCCAATTTCAGCAATAAATCTAAGAGCTATGGGCCTTACGGAATTTCCGCTGTAACCTCCTACTGCTGACTTCCCCTTCACTGCAGGTGCCGAAACATAAGTGTATGGACTTACTCCAACTATGCTTTTAATCGTATTTATGGCTGCAATTCCATTTGCTCCGCCGCGCAGCGCTGCCTCCGCAGCCGGACTCATTGTTGCAACATTAGGAGTGAGCTTTGCAAGAACCGGAATTGAAGTACTTCTTTTGGCAGCCGCGGTAAATCTTTCAACCAATTCAGGTACCTGGCCTATATCAGAACCAAGTCCATCCTCCTGCATATTGGGGCAGGAAAAATTAAGTTCTACCGCATCGGCTCCATTTTCCTCACAGAGTTTGGCAAGTGATCCCCATTCCGCCTCATCCTGTCCCATTATGGACGCAAGGATAAACTTTGTTGGGTAATTCTTTTTCAGCCTCCTCAGTATTTCCATGTTTTCAGGAACACTATGATCTGAGAGCTGCTCAATATTCTTGAAGCCTATGATGCTCCCGTTATCTCCCTTGATCGCTGAAAACCTTGGAGATGCTTCATGTATATCCAATGAGCATATCGTTTTAAAACACGCTCCGGCCCAACCGGCTTCAAAAGCCCTTGCGCACATGTCATAGGTAGATGCGACTACAGATGAAGATAATAGAAATGGATTCTCAAGTGGTACTCCGCATATATCACAACGGAGCCTGTCTTCATCATCCGGTACAGGGATCTCCGCTTGCGGTCTGGCCTTTTCATAAAGAGCATTCATCAGTTGTCTGATCGGAACATTTCCACTGTTCACGCAGGCTTTTTCACATGGCGCATCGCATTTGGCGCACGCATTTTTGTCAGGAAGTCTCATTGCTGCAACATCCTGATTGTCGAACCATATCCCAAGCAGTGCCCCGGCCGGATCCATGGCGGTACAAGCGCTGCTGCAGGGAGCATCCTTGCAAAGTGCGCACTTTATCATGTCAGATCTCTTGATAACAGATTTGATCAGCATACAGGCACCTCCGACAAACTGTCATTTGAATGGACCCCGTCGGGGGTCCGAAATCACTCATGGCTGAAGCTCAAAGCGCAACACAACCGGGCTGTGGTCAGAATATGAAAAACCCGTATCGATATTTTTCACCGACTTGACTGTTACATTGTCGGAAACCAGAAACCCATCCAACACAAAAGTCTGACAGTCCGGGCCGTAAGGAACGTCGCAATTTCGGCATGTGGCGATCAGTTGCGGATCATCATAATCGATGCAGCGGGAAATCCCCTTCGGCAGAAGATCTTCCGGGAATGGCTGTGCCCAACCAAACTCGGCCATTAAATCACCGCCTAAGACGAGGGTGGAATCTCCCGTAAAATCATGATTGAAATCCCCTCCGCAGACGCAGTAGTTTCCTTTTTCATATTCTGAAAGCATATCTGAAAACAGCTGATTCATCTGGGATGTACGGATCTCATCGCTCCCGCCGTAGGCCGATGCATGGATATTATAAAGGACCAGCTCTTTCCCGTTTTCCACGGGAATCCTGGATACGCTATAGCAGCGATCCAGATCGATAAATTTTGAAAAGCTCTTGGAGATCTCAAGGCTCCGGCGTGTCGCAGAAGCGATCTTCACGTCGCTTAACGTCATTATCCCAGAATTTGCAAAGCCGTGCGGCTGATTGAACGGGTAACACAGAAACGCGGAGTGGAAATTGACCGCGAAGACACTGTCATATCCCGGGAAAGCCGATTCGAACTTTGCCTTTTCATCAATGTGGTAGCTTCGCGTGGAATCAAAATCCACCTCCTGCATAAGAACAAAATCCGGATCATGGGACTTTATCTCATCCGCTGCCTGCTCAATACAGGAATTGACGCTTTCCTTACTGTTCGCCCAGGACTGCGTGCCGCCATCCATAAAAAACGTGAAATCCGGTGTATAAGCACCGAATCCGAAGTTCTGGGTCACTGCCGTATAAACGGTTCCCGTATGTACTTCGGATTCCGTTGCTCCCGCTTTGGGCACCAGAGCCTGATTATCCTCAATACGGCTGTAGGAAAAGACCAGGTAGAGCACATAAGATACCACGATGGCCAAAAGGATCAGCAGTACGATTAAGGAGATCTTTAATATTTTTTTTATCATAATATTCTCCCCTCCTGTTAACCTATGATAAGCGTTTCGGCATTCTGTATCAACTCTGAAGGCAAAGCTTCTAGACCTTCATGATAAATGTGTTGATCCCGGCATTATTGTAATTTCATCTGCGCGGATGACTTTATTCAAATACAGCATTTTACACTCCACAAACCTCTGCCGACCACGAGGTTCATCATGCAAGTTTTTCGGCCCGCCGTTTTACTTGCTGTCATGGCCCCTTCCTACCTCACTTCTTTTGATATTTATGATCCAAATTCCCGCCGCCACCAACAGCACCGACAGTATATACTGCCACTTTAACGGCTCTTGCAGTAACAGGGCTGAAATGACAACTCCCAGAACAGGTATCAGTGCATTATAGATAGCGATCTCACTGATGGGATGATAAGTCAGCAATGCATTATAAATGGCAAAACATACTGCCGATATCATGATCAGAGCGATCAAAACTATGACACCGATGGGGCGTATCATCCACGATCCTTTGATCCCAACGAATACACTGATCAGTATGAGTATAGCACCACCTATCGTCATACTCCAGCCTGTTGCCGACAGGATGTCCATTTTTTTCGAAACGATCCTTGTAATGATCCCTCCGAAAGCGGCACAGATAGCATTAAGCAGTATCATTCCGTCTCCGGCAAAAGTAATATTGTCAAAAGAGAGTCCGGTCGGTCCGATACTGATCAGTACGATCCCGCCTAATCCCAGGACACAGCCTATGACTTTTCTTATATTCATCTTATCGTCCGCAAAAAATACGGTCGATAATACGATCAGGATAAAACCACCCAACGAGTCAAGTATGGTGGAGCGTCCGCTTGGATTGTTGCTGAGTCCGATATACGCAAACATATAGTGGAGTGTCGTATTGACAAGCGCCAGAAGGATCAGCCATGAAAGATCAGCCTTTTTCTTTATCCCAAGCGATCTGTGTTTTATCGCACAGAATACAACGATCAATAATCCGGCCGAAAAAAAGCGGACACCTGCAAACAACAGTTTCCCGCCAAGATCATCGGCAGCTATCCCAAATACACCATACCCAACCTTGATCAGCGGATAGGCCAATGACCATCCTACCGCACAAAGGATCGCAAACAATGCTTTATATTTCTTGGTTTTAAGAAGATCAGTCATCCTGATCTCCCACAACTGCACTATCTGTTAGCAGCCACACAAGCGCCTCCTTGTCGCGGGATACGGGAAACCAGGCGCAGTGCGGATGAACGCCGTATTTTTCCTTTAGCTCGCCGGGCTCATATTTTGTGAATCGTATCTTGTCACCCATCTTATCCTTGAGAGCATCATATATCTCAGACGAACCGTAATGCGCCGGAAAATACGGACTCGACTCACTTCCACCGCAGCGAACGATGTCATCATCCTCCGCGTGAAAGAGCCAAAACGGTGTTTCGCACAATTTATCAAGGTCTTCGTTTGATGTCGCTCCGCATATTATTATCGCTTTATGGAAAAGTCCCGGGTATTCCTTCATCATCCTAAGCGCCCCTATTCCGCCGGCACTGTAGCCGTAGACGCAGATCATTTCTTTATTTATGGCGGGATATTCTGAGCAAAGATTAAGTATCAGCTCCCGGAGTGCGTTGTGCACTTTGTCGCGCG
>OMRF01000062.1 GCA_900313435.1 uncultured Lachnospiraceae bacterium
AGCCAGAATTCATACTGCTCTTTTGCGTTCATGGGAAATCTCCTTTCATGTGGTTATAATCTTTGAAATAATACCACAAAAACTCCCCTACTGTCACATTTTTTCTACACTCTCAAGCACTTTCCGAAGCTCCGAAATAAATCCGTCGAAGTGCTCTTCCAAAGAATCCGTTTTCTCCTCTTTGGCATAGTCTTCTATCTCTTTTGCCTTTCCCGAAAGTTCCATCGCACCTATCGTCTTTGCGCCGCTTTTGATGGTGTGGGCCAAAACCTCGATATCCTTTATCTTCCCCTCTTTGAGAAGGGCAGGAAGCTTCCTTTCGTACTCCCTGTTCTGGAGCGCAAAGGAGGATATTATCTTTTTAAGCACTTCTTCGTCATTTCCCGCAAAGCGGAGCGCTTCGGAGTAGTCGAGAATGGAAGGATCAACGGAAATGGATGATGATACGCTTTTCTTCTGCTTTGGAACCGCCGTATCCTTAAGGGCAAAGGGTACAAGCCCTTTCAGCTTCTCTTCAAGTCCCGCAGGATCCACGGGCTTTGAGATGTAGTCTGAAAAGCCCTCGGAAAGATACCTCTCCTTTGACCCCGCAACAGCGTTTGCTGTAAGGGCAATGACAGGAGTATCGCGGTTTGGATTATTCTCCTCGTTTCGAAGCATGCGGAAGGTCTCGATCCCGTCAGGTTCCGGCATCATATGGTCCATCAGGATCACGTCGTACTTTTGCGCGCGCGTTTTTTCAAGCGCTTCATTGCCTCCGGATGCCGTATCTATCGTCATTTCAGTCTCGGCCAAAAGTTCCTTTATGACAGTGAGGTTCATCGCGTTGTCATCGACCGCAAGGAGCCTTGCCTCAGGCGCTTTAAAGAGTACCTCGTATTCCTTTTTATAACCCTCTTTCTTTTCCGAAAGTTCTCCCATGGGTGAAAAATCAATGACCTCTGCCGGGATCTTCAGGGTAAAGAGAGATCCCTTCCCCACCTCGCTCTCAAAGACGATATCGCCTCCCATGGAAAGAGCCAGATTCTTTGATATAGCAAGGCCAAGGCCCGTACCCTCGATATGGCGGTTTTTGACGGAGCCGACTCGGGAGAATTCGGTAAATATCTTCTCCCTGTCATCTTCGCTTATCCCGGCGCCGGTATCCCTGACAGACACTGCGAGACCGATGCGATCATTTTCGGGAAGGGTCTCTGTCTTCGCTTCAAGTGAGACGTTGCCAGTAGATGTGTATTTTACCGCGTTTGTGATGAGGTTCATTATTATCTGCCGAATCCTCACATCATCTCCCTGAAGGGTCTTTGGAATATCCGGCGAGATATCAAGTAAGGCAGAAAGCCCCTTTGCCTCTGCCCTCTCCGAAAGGAGCGATGACATATCGGAGAAAAGCTCCGCTGTATCAAAGGGCGCCGGATAAAGCTGCATCTTCCCCGCCTCTATCTTCGAAAAATCAAGGACATCATTGATGATCGAAAGCAAAAGCTTTCCGGAATGCTCGATATCGCGTGAATACCTCAAGATATCATTATCATCGCTCTTTCTGCCTATCATCTCGTTCATGCCGAGGATGGTATTGATGGGGGTCCTTATCTCATGACTCATTGAGGAGAGGAATTCATCCTTCGCCGCGCTGGCCTTCCTGGCCTTTTCCTCCGCTACCTTCAGCCTTTCATTTGAAAGCTCGATGGAGCGGACATATTCCTGCTCCTTCGTGACATCAAAAAACTCAATTATGAAGCCCCTCTTTTTGCCTGCGGGACTGAGGAAATCCGTGATATTTGTCCTGAAGGAGTGACCGTTGATCTCACGAAGTTCCCTCTCTCTTTCCCCCTGATTGTTTACGGTAGCCTCCGAAACTTCATTGATGAAGGACTTCAGCACTGGATCCGCAGCGCGTATAGGAAGGTCAACATCCTGGAACGAAAGCTCCGGAAAATAAGACTTTGCAAGGTCATTCGCACCAATATAATTCTTCCTTCTGTCGAGGACTATGTAGGCGTAGTTTTTCATCTTTTCCCAGACATTCAGTACGGAGGTCGTCATGTCGTACATCGTGGTCCTCGA
>OMRF01000258.1 GCA_900313435.1 uncultured Lachnospiraceae bacterium
ACACCGTTAAGTTCTGCCTTGATATGGAAAAGGCTCACTTCTTCGACAAGCAGACAGACGTTACCATCACAAACTAAAACGAATTTTCAGAAAGCATGCAACAACCCGCCGCGTTCCATAGTGAGCGCGGCGGGTTAGTTTTAAAAGGAGGACATAATGTCAGCACAAAACCCGATAGTAACGATAGAAATGGAAGACGGAGGGATAATAAAAGCAGAACTCTACCCGGACAAGGCTCCCCAGTCCGTAAGGAATTTCATATCCCTGATAAACAAGCATTTTTATGACGGACTCATATTCCACCGTGTGATAAGGGGCTTTATGATCCAGGGCGGAGACCCTGAAGGAAACGGTACCGGCGGTCCCGGCTATTCCATAAAGGGCGAGTTTGAGTCAAACGGCTTCCCTAATGACATAAAGCACGAGGCCGGTGTCCTTTCCATGGCACGCAGCATGAGGCCCGATTCGGCGGGCTCACAGTTTTTCATTATGCATAAGAAAGCTCCGCATCTTGACGGAGACTATGCCGCCTTCGGACAGGTTACGGAAGGGATGGACGTTGTGGATCGGATAGCCGAGGAGACCACGGCTGATGACGACAGACCTTACAAGAACCAGGTCATGAAGAAGGTCACTGTTGAGACCTTTGGAGTGGAATACCCTGAGCCCGAGAAACTCGGAGAGTAATACTAAAAGACCAGTGATTTAAGTGCTTCAGGAAGCTCAAAAAGAGACGGGATCACCGCAGAAAGCCTGCCCTCCAACTCTTTTGGCGCAGGTGTAAGATCGGGGATCATGATGGTGGGAAGTCCGGCATCAAGCGCGGATCTTGCGCCGTTTGGCGAATCTTCAACAGCCACGGCTTCCCGGGCTCCTATGGAAAGCGTTTCAAGTGCGAAAAGATAAGGATCAGGATGCGGCTTCCCGCGTTTAACCTCGTGGGCGGAGATCACTGTATCAAAATAATCATCAATACCGGCGCTCTTCAATATCTGAAGAGCGTCTTCTTTTCTTGTGGATGTAACTATCACGGAGCGGATTCCGTTTTTCGAAAGAAATGAGACGGCTTCTGAAATACCGGGCTTCAGCGGGACCCCGTCCCTGCGAAGCTCCTCCTCGACACATCTTTTCATCCTCTCGTGGATGATATCATAGTCAAAGTCCTCGCCGAGGCGCTTTTTCATAAGGGCATTGCCGTCGACTGAATTGATGGAGCGAAGATCACGGGCGCCGTCATCGGGAAAATCCGGATAGCCGAAGTCCCTGATGGTCTTCACCCAGTATTTCTGGTATATCTTTTCTGTGTCGGTGATCGTACCGTCAAGGTCGAAAAATACGGCTTTAATGCTCACGGCGCTCAAGAGATCTTTTCCCCGAAAATCTTATTTTTTCTCATTATCTTTGAAAGAAGGCGGGAGAACATGAGAAGGAAGTTGGGATCGGAGCCTGCCCAGTTCCTGCTGTTTGCCTTTACAAGGTATTCATACGATACGAGAAAGTCGATCTTTCCTTCATCGTCCCTTTCCAGATAGAAGACCGCGGAATGGGCATTCCTTTCGGCAAACCATTCAAAGAGACGGGGCTCGGTTTCCCTGATCCACGCGGCATTGTTTATCTTGAGGAAGCCGTTTTTGTCGAAGGACCGGGATGAGGCAATGCTCTCGGCCGTCTCCTGACTGATCTCATCAAGTCCGTCTGATGCCGATGAATATACGCAGGAAAGCTCGCTTCCCGCGAATACCCTGACAGAATCAAGCGCCATCTTCTCTTTGACCTTTTCCAGGGAAGGACGAATGGCCTTAGGTCCGTTGTCCAGGAAACTGTCGCTGATATCGGCCATGAGCGCGGCAAGACGAAGCGAATAGCCTGTTTCAAACTTGATCTCGGATTCACCCTCGGGAAGAGCTAGATTTCCGTGCATTTCCTCCCGGTAGATGATGAAACGGTTCTTGCCCTTGCCCTTTGCGATATACAGACCTTTGTCCGCTTTCTCGAACAGCTCGTCGTAATCTCTTCCGTTAAGGGGCGCCGGAACAGTTCCAATGGAAAGCGTGACACGACATGTGTGCCCTATTTTTCTTACTTCCCACTCTATAGTCCGCTTGATCTCTGCGAATATGCTCCTCATCTCGATCTCGCCGAGGTTCTCGGTGTAAAAGAAGAATTCATCGCCTCCGAAACGTCCGGCCTTACCATGCTCCCCTACAGCAGCCTTGATGCAGCGGGCAACAGCCTTGATGACCTCGTCGCCGAAGGCATGACCGTAAGTGTCGTTGATGTTCTTGAAGTCGTCGACGTCACATATGGTAAGCCAGACATTCTCCCCATCCTTCATGTCCGAAAGAGCCTTTTCAGCGCAGCTTCTGATTCCGTTCTTGCTCAAAAGCTGTGTCACGGCATCGATATCCGGATCTCTGAGAGGGAATACAGGCGTGTGCGATGCATCCTTGACCTGCATCACATAGCCCGATGTATAGGTCTGCCCGTTATGCCCGGTATGAGTAATGCCGGAAAACTGCATGAGCTGCATATTATTTCCCTTTGAGAAGAATGAGGTATGGAAAAGAGCGGCACAGTTTTCAAGCTGTCCCTCAAGAAGCTCCTGAAAAGCACCAACCTTCGCGCGATCTTCGTCCGGAACCTTTCCGTCACAAAGCTCCTTTGTAAAGTCCGAAAGCTGCCCCGAAAATAGGTCTACCGGCTTCAGATCCTTGCATTTCTGGATAGTGAAGATCCCTGTCGACTTCGTGTATCTGAAGGCATAATAGCCCATGCGTTCAATGAACTCTATGACCTCTTCAAAGGAGTCTCTTATACGAAGGAGATTCCTCTCGGAAAGATATATGTCGCTTGCTGTAAAGAGGACAATTTCCGGGTCTCCGGAGGGTATGAGGTGAAAATGGAAGGGATGATAGACATTATCCTCGTATTCCATATCAAGAATGAGGTCTATAGCCTCTTCCCCGGAAAGGATCCTTTTGCAGGCATCCTTCAAAAGATCGCCGCTCTCCTTTGTCATGAGATCCGGCAGAGATCTGTGGGGTCTGATCTTCAGATAATCCGCGCAGCTTTTGTCGCAGCTGGCAACGAAATAGTCCAGCTGGATAGCGCCGGTTAAAAAAAATGGCTCCTCAAGGCTCATGTTAGATCATCTCCAAACGAAAATGTAAGTGCTTACATTGCATTCTATCACAATTTTTTTCGGCACTAAAGTATTATTTTTAATGCAGGCAAAGGTTTTTTATAAACTTGTAAAATGGGCAGGAAACCCGTAATATTATTAAATATTGGTAGTTACCGGTTTATTGCAGAATAAAAAAGGGGGCGCATATGGAATTAACGATCAATGAAGCTATGGAGCTTTTGACAGGGCAGGGATCTTGGCATACAAAGGCTATAGGTGGAAAGGGCATCCCTTCAGCCCGCGTTTCCGACGGTCCTAACGGCCTTCGGATCATCGAAGACATTGTAGTAAGCATTAATGACAGCAGAAAAGCCACCTGTTTTCCCTGCGCCTGCGCCCTTGCCGCAAGCTGGGACAAAGACGCCGCAGCGGCGGAGGGAGACGCTATCTCCGAGGAGGCTCTATCTGAAGGGGTTTCCGTGGTCCTTGGCCCCGGAATTAATATGAAAAGGAGCCCTCTCTGCGGCAGGAATTTTGAATATCTGTCCGAGGACCCCTACCTCGCCGGCACTCTCGCAACGTCCTACGTCAAGGCTCTTCAGAAAAATAATGTGGGTGTCTCTTTAAAGCACTTCGCCGCAAATTCCCAGGAGACGAGGCGCATGACATCGAATTCCGTCGTTGATGAGCGGACTCTTCGGGAGATATACTTAAGAGCCTTTGAAATAGTGGTAAAGGAAGCGCATCCCGCGACGATCATGGCTTCCTACAACAAGTTAAACGGCAAGTATTCATGCGAGAACAAAAAGCTCCTTACAAAGATACTCCGCGAAGAATGGGGCTTTGACGGTCTCGTGGTCTCGGACTGGGGCGCCTGCTCAAATCTCCTGAAGTCCGTGCTCTCGGGAATGGATCTTGAGATGCCCGACAGCTTCGGTGTTCACAAAAGCCGTCTTGAAAAAGCGCTCTCTTCCCTCTCGGAAGAAAAGAAAGAGATCGTACATAAAGCAATAAAAACATCCGCAACGCGTGTAGCTGCTATGGCGGAAAAGTATGACCCCAACACTCCCGAAGCGACAAAGATAAGGCTGCGCCTTCCTGAAAAAGATGAGCTTTTGAAGAAACATCACGAGACAGCCCGCTCCATTGCCGAAGGCTGCGCCGTACTTCTCAAGAATGACGGACTTCTTCCCATCACCGACAAAAAGAAAAAGCTTGCCGTGATCGGGGATCTTGCGATGAACATGCGCTATCAGGGTAACGGCAGCGCCCACATCAATACGGATAATGTGGTAAGCGCAGTCACAGCCCTTGAAAATGAAGGCTATGACATTATCTTTGAAAAGGGCTATGACAGAAATTCCAACAAGCCCGATGAAGAGCTCATGGAAAAGGCTCTAATGGCCGCAAAAGACTGCGATATCGTGCTGTTTTTCGGCGGCCTTACCGACATGGCGGAGGGAGAGGGCTATGACAGAAAGACCCTCTCGATCCCGAGAAACCAGAGCGCCCTCATTGAAATGCTGCACGAGGATAATGAAAAGATGATCTTCGTCTCCTTCTCGGGTGCTCCCTTTGAAATGCCGTTTATAGATTACTTCGGGGCGGTGCTTCATATGTATCTAGGCGGAGAGGCCGTGGGTGAGGCCGTTGCCGCCCTGGTCTCCGGGCGCGTTTGCCCTTCCGGGAAGCTGCCGGAAACCTTCCCCCGCGCGCTTTCCGATGTACCCTGCGTGAACAATTTCGGCGGGGACACAGACACCGTCGAATACAGAGAAGGCGTTTTTACGGGCTATCGTTATTATGGAACTTTTGAAAAGGATGTCCTCTTCCCCTTCGGTCACGGCCTTTCCTATACGGAGTTTTCCTACAGCGGCCTTGAGAACCCTGATAAATATGAGGGCGGGCAGCTTCAGATCAGCTTTGATATTGAAAATAAGGGCTCATATGACGGTGCCGAGGTTGCGGAGGTATATGTGGAAAATCCTTCGATCAAAGACGGATACCTTCGCCCGAAGAGAGAGCTGGTCGGCTTTGTGAAGGTTTTCCTGAAAGCCGGAGAGAAAAAACACTGCACGGTTCAGCTTTCAGACCGCTGCTTTACGATGTGGGACCGGACTGAGAAAGACTTTTCCATTATTTCCGGGAATTATAATATCCTTGTAGGCTCAAGCTCTGTTGACATAAGGCTTTCGGGCAAGATCAAGGTGAAGGGCAAAAAGCTGCAGAAGACTGATGAAACGACCTACGCTCCGTATTTTGAAAAGGATATAAGGGAACTTTCAAGAGAGGATTTTGAGACTCTTTACGGAAAGAAAGCTCTTGAAAAGCTCCTCTCAAAAAAGCATCGTTATTCGGAGCGCGACAGCTTATGGATCCTTTCGAAAAAGTCCAATACCGCGAAGGTAATCCTCAAAAACGCGCTTCGTTATCTTCGCTTAAGATACCGGAAAATGGATAAAAACGACCCCGAGTATGTCATGATGAAAGAGACTGTGATGCACGGAAACGCAGACGGCGTGGTTCTCAACAGCAGGGGGGCTATACCCTACAGTCTGCTCGAACACGCTGTGCGTGTTGCCAATAAACGCTCGGGTCAGGGGCACTGTTCGTGCGGGGGACGCTGTAAGTGTTGCCAATAAGCGTTCGGGGCAGAAACATTGTTCGCGCACCGCACGCTTTGCGTGCCGTATGAACAGTCGTAAACATTTTTTAAAGGAGCATGATCATGAGAATCGCATTGATAAACGAAAACAGCCAGGCGGCAAAGAATGAGATCATCTTCAATGCCTTAAAGAAGGTGGCGGATGAAAAAGGGTATGAAGTGGATAATTACGGGATGTACAGTGCCGATGACAAGGCATCCCTCACCTATGT
>OMRF01000080.1 GCA_900313435.1 uncultured Lachnospiraceae bacterium
CAACAAAGTTGCACCTCAGAGTGCTATAGGAAAGGCCCTGGCATATTCAATATATAGAGAGAATAACATAAAAAGATTTCTCGAAGACGGGAATATTCCTATCGACAACTCGGCAAGCTTATTCACATTATATTTTTATCCTCATCTTTTTACACAATGCGCTTGACTTCAGCTTTTAGTCGCAAAAAGATGAGGATTATTAATTTACCGCAATCCGCAGATTCTCGCGAATTCGGCTTCATCATCTGGCCACATAGGAATTTCGCTGTTGAGCTCAGGATTGCTTTTATCCATTGCCGCCTTAAGCATTTCTAGTGATGGCTTTGCATATATCCTTGTGGTCTGAGTTGAGGAATGGCCGAGTATCCTCGAGACCAGTTCGAGTTCAATGTCATTCTGGTACAGGTTGGTTGCTCTAGTTCGCCTGAACATATGAGGATGTACCTTTTGAGGGAGGTTGGGGTGAGAAGGCCTGATGAGATCTACGTATTTATCAATAATACGCGCAACGTTTCCCGGAGACATAGCCTGTGCCTTCTCGTGAATGACTGTATAGAATAGCCGGTCAGTATCCGGTGAATCGGGGCCGTGGAAAAGCTCAATGTACTTTTTTATATAATTGGCAGCGTTATCAGAGATAGAAACAATGCGTTCTTTATCGCCTTTGCCTCTGATTCGCAGGTACGGGATGTTTTTCTGGAGGTTAACGTCAGATACCACCAATCCCAGAAGTTCACTCAGTCGAATAGCCGAATCGTACAGTATTATCATAATCGTTGCATCACGGTGTCCGCGCTTTGTTTTGTCCGGCGCGGTGAAGAGTGCCTTCAGACATTCTTCGCTTAGGGTCGATCTTTCTTTGTCCGTGGTTCTGAGAAAAGGCACTCTGGATACCATCAGGGCTTGTTGCTGCCAGGTTACGTCTCCATCTGCCACATACCACATGTAGGCCTTTATCGCTGCAAGCCTTTGATTGCAGGATGACTTTTCATAGCCTGATTTCTGGAGGTGCTCCAGAAAACCAAGCAGGAAATCTCTGGTGCAATCCTCAAATCCAAAAGCCTTCAATGACCAACCCTGTTCTGTAACATAACGCCTCAGTACTGTAAGTGCATCGCGGTATGCCTTTATCGTATGAGGACTTCGTGAGCATTGCGTTGTCAGGTAACTGTCCAGAAAATCGCGGGTTTTTGAGAAGAACAACTCGTTAAAGCTCTTAGCCTTCATACCGCACCTCCGGAATAACGCGCTCGGAAACGATGTCTTTCCGATGAACAGTCTGAAAAGTATCCTCCGTCTGATGATAGTAATAATACGTTTCTATTGGACTCATATGACCGAGGTATCTGCTGAGATAGGGCATCATTACGTGTAATGGGATATCCGATTCCACCCAGGTGTTGATTCTCTTTATCACAAAAGCGTGCCGTAAGGAATGAACGGTAGGCTTTTTGTCACAGACTTTTGATGTTTCGGTATTATTCCAAAACTCATTGAACTTTCTGTCGAGCGACGTTTTCGGAATGTGCTTCCTTGGGTCCTTGCCTGGGAAAAACCACTCCGGCGGAATGGTAAACTGTCGGTTTATCCAACTTGCATACTCATTACAGAGGTTGCAAAGGTCATCAGATAAGTAAACCAGTCTGTCCTTTCTTCCTTTGGATCCATAAAGAGTTATTATCCCCTCCTGAAGATCAATATTCTCTGCTCGTAAAGAACACGCCTCATTGTTCCGAAGCCCGCAGCAGTAAATCAGACGGAATATTACTTTGTATTCTTTCGCCATTCGCCTAAACGGTAAAATGTCATAAACCGTATCATAATAATCTACCTGTTTGAAGAATTCGCGGATATCATCATCCTTCATAAGATACGGAACTACTTTTTCCGGGCGTGGAAGATTCTTTGGAACGTAGGCCGGTATACCAATCGAGATAAGATAAACGCAGAAAGAACGTAGTGCCTGAAGCCTGCTGTTCTGTGTAGTTTTTGTCTCCGCATCCGCCTTTACCGCCCAGGATTCGTACAACTCCTTCGTAACAATAGCAGCTACAACATTATTGTCGCAGCAGAATTGGTCGAAGCGATACAGCCAGTACGCCGAAGTATCAAAAGAAAAGCCCGCTTCCCGTTGTACTTCTATGTGGTCCTTAATATGATCAGCAAAAACACTTGAATACAGATATTCCTTATGCATTGAAGGCACCTCCATTGAAGGATATGCCAGCATCAGCCAAAGACAGGGAGCACATCCGCATCCTTTTTTCGTCCAAAGATAGATACTTGTGAACGGTGGTATCAGTAGAATGCCCTAAAGAATCTGTGATTAGTTCAACCGTTGTGTTTCCTTTCAGCAAGTGCGATGCAAACGTCTTTCTGACAGCATGGAAGCCCCGGCCGGACTTTACGGTGGAACCAATAAATCTAGTCAGGGCGTTTCTGCAAATAGTCCGGGTTGCGCGGCCGTATGGGGCTTCATGGCAGATAAAAACATATGGTTCGTCACTTTTCGGCCTTCCATCACGAAGATAGCGGAACAAAACGTTCCCGGTTTTAACCGGCATCGGCATTGTTAACGCTTTACCGGTCTTCTGCTGGATAATGCTGATGCTCCTGTTCTTCCAGTCTATGTTTTCAAAGCGCAGACCAGTTATGTCCGAAGCACGAAAGCCCATGGAAAGCCCAATGCAGATAATGGCGTAATCCCGCAGTGCTTTCGGAGATAATGCATCTGGGTCAACAGACCAAATCATAGCGACTTCCTCTTCTGAAAGAGTCTTTACTACCGGTACCCGGGGTGACACCACTGTCGTGAGAGCGCTGTACAGATACGGGTTTTCAACCAAGCCCTGTTCGTATAGATAGATAATGAAGCTTCGAATGCGGCAGTTATACGCCGCCTTTCCTTCCGGAGTATCGTGTGTATCACTGAGGTTGAAATCTTTAAGGACGGAAGGAGTAATGGCCGAAAAGCTGTCAATACCCGTGTTAAGAAGATACCTACAAAATCTGAGATTGCTGGACCTTTGCAGCGTTATTGTTGAAGGTTGCCAACCTTCACGCTTTAAGAGAGAAAGGTAATCCTCCAACGGTTCTTTCAGCCCAGGTGGAAGTAATGACAGTGAGTCCTTACGCTGAGGATCTCCCGTTACAGCGGTAATGATTGAACCTGTCATAAGAAAAAGCAGGAATTGAGAAAGAGAGCGCCTGTGCTGCTTCCAACCAGTTCCCAAAAGTGGCTTAAGCTTACCGAACCAATACCACAAAAGGCCATCACTTAATATGGCATTGTGCATATCCATGAAGATGTACAGTAGCGTGAGGATATGCCGAGAAGACTTAATTATGGTCTTGCTGTATCTTGCTCTTGCTAATCCTTCGAGAAAGCTGTCGATACTGCTTAGCGTCACTGACGGATATTCCTTTCCGTCACAGATGCAGCTCTCCTTATCTGAAAGCTTTATGATCTGATGAATTAGCAACTTGTTTAAAGCAAGCGACATGCCCGGAGAACACACGCCGCCATCAGCCAAATGCCTGAGCAGTTTGCGGATCAGGCTCTCGTACACATCCTTTGATTTCCAAGAAGAGTGATAGTCCTCTTCGTAAAAAGTAAGGAGAACGTCATAGTTAAGCTCCGATGGATCAGAAAGACCCTTTCCTTGAAGATACAAAAAGAATCTTGCTCCTGCCAGACGATAGCAATCATCCGAAGCATGGTATGTCTCGATCAATTCATCGAGCGTTGCTTTAAAGGCTTCGTTCAGTTCGCCATAGGCAGGTTTTCTGCACGAAAGATGATTCGCAGAAATGTATCCATTCTTGCGGATGTCTTCCAATTGATTCACACAATGCCTTGCATTTGTGTATTTGTAATAGGGCCATGCTGAACGTTTTTCCTCAATCCATTGGTATGCGATGTCTGGAGAATAGCTCTTACCAGATTGCAAGAGATAAGCACACAGTTCCTCGTAAAATTTTCGGTGTGCATAGATTACCGATGTGCTGAAGTCTTCGTCATTCAGAAACTTCATCACAATGTTGACGCTGTTCTCTAACTGTTTCAAATAGGATCACCTCCGAATAATATGGTGACCCCATTATACATGAAACGGATATGTTATTCCCATATTTGATGCCCGGATCACAACAGTTAAGCGGACTGTGAAAAAAGATGAGGATAAAAATTTAATGTGAATAAGCTCGCTAATCCTCATATACGAATAAGCAAGCGAACGTTCTATACGGCCCTTTACCATATCGAGAAAGAACTTCGTAATGATTGATACCGTGAGTGGTGCGAAAGCAAGTGCTATCGCATTTAGTATCGTAGAA
>OMRF01000221.1 GCA_900313435.1 uncultured Lachnospiraceae bacterium
GAGATCTATGACCAGATCCATTCGGTAGATGATCTGCTCTCTAAGGACTATTT
Source organism: uncultured Lachnospiraceae bacterium (assembly GCA_900313435.1). Taxonomy (GTDB): domain Bacteria; phylum Bacillota; class Clostridia; order Lachnospirales; family Lachnospiraceae; genus RUG306. Next base: position 54 of record OMRF01000221.1, read on the forward strand.
AGCGATAAACGGTATGCCGGTAGGCACTCTTATAGGAAAGCTCAAGGCAGTACGCTTCACCCATGAGATGCTCCTTCCTTCAGTTATCAGGGCTAATTTCAAAACCTATATGACTCTGGCACGGGAATGGGAATGCTACAGAGATATGGAGAAAAAGGAGGGACAGTCTCTTCCTTATGCCCTTGAAAAGCTGTACCGGATCTTTTACCGGAGGATGAGCCTCTACTGCAGGATGAACCGCATCAACCTCGACGGGACTCCCATGAAGACCGGCGAGAAGATTCAGAATTCTGAAGATATCACAAGGGATGAGGCTGAAACCTTTTCAATGCTTGCAAAAGAGACAGAGGACGTTAAGTCAAAGACCGAAACCGGTGGTCCCGGACTTACGCCCATCCATTTTGAAGGGAATGAGCTTAAAAATGCTGAGAAAGAGCCGTCGACTGAGGATAAGCCGAATGAGGAGGATCCCTTAGCCTACATAGCGAAGTTCAAAAAAATGACTCCAAATGAAAGAGCATTAAATGCTCCTTCCATGAAGCAGCTTGACAAAAACCTTAAGGAAATGATAAGGACGACGGCAGATCCGGGACAGAAGGCTCTCCTTAAAAAGAGCGAGCAGCTCCTTTCCGGCTGGATAAGCTATACGGATCTTCAGATAGAGCTTTCAAAAGATCCTAACAACAAGACTCTCATGAGAAGAATTGAAGATTATAATAATGATCTTCGTCTCCTTGAAAAAAGGCAGCCTCTGCCGCCTGATGGCGATATCGCCGTAAAAGACTCCGCCGCTGAATCTGAAGAATAGTTCATCTTACTGCTGCATGTAAAAAGCGCTTCACATTAGCACAAAATATGGTAGAATAACGAAGTCCGGCTGAACGGTCAGTAAGATCCCGGGGCATTGGCGCAGTTGGGAGCGCGCTTCAATGGCATTGAAGAGGTCGTGAGTTCGAATCTCATATGCTCCATTCAAAGAAGATCCATATTACTATGGTTCTTCTTTTTTCTTTTTAATGCAACAAAATCCGATTTGATCCGCACTATCCATATGGAGGACAATTAAATGGATATCGATATCAATGTTGTAATGCGGGCAAGGGACGGCGATCCCGACGCATTTATAGACCTCTATGAAACAATGTATAAGAGCCTTTACAGAAGCGCCTTTCTTTCACTCGGAAGAAAAGAAGATGCCGAGGATGCGGTTTCCGACACGATCGTTGACGCGTGGAATGAAATAGGAAATCTCAGGGATGCGAAGGCCTTTTGCTCCTGGATATTCAGGATCCTTTATGTGAAATGCCAGAGAAAGAGAGCTTATTACATGACGCAACCTCTTGAGCTGAAACCGGAGGGCGAGAATGGAGATTATTACATCCGGGAGGAAGGAAGCGGGGCGTTTACACGCATACAAAGCGGATGGACCACACCCACGGATAATGATCCCGATGTCATCCGTGCACTCTTTACACTTTCACCCGAGGACCGTGAAATAATAGTCCTGCATGTCATCGCGGGCTTTAAGAGTCGTGAGATAGCGCAGATCACCGGGCTTAAGGCTTCAACAGTAAGAAGCAAAGAGGCCAGGGCTCTTAATAAGATCAGGGAGGTATTATCATGAATGATCAAGAGATCTTTGATGAGATAAAAAAAGAATCCGAGAAGATTGATGTTCCAAACAGCCTTTCCCCCGAAAATATGAGGGGACGGCTTCCTGAAAGACCCGTCAGCTTTCCGGCAAAAAAGAAAACGGGTGTGATGAAATATCTCATTCCGTTCGCCGCTGCTGCAGCCGCCTTTGCAATAGTAATGGTAGCTGTGGGGCCTCAGTTGTACGGAAAGAACGGCGCAGATAACGGTAGAAAAACCAATAATATGGTCGCTAAAGAAAAAACCTTTGTCCGCTCCGACGCAGGAAGCGCCTACAGGGTCGCAAAAAATGACGCCGACGTAAAGGCTTATGTCAAAAAGCTTAATGAAAGCGGCCGGGAACAGCTCAAATATACAGAAAACGTCGCGATCGCGGAAAATGACGCTGCTGCTCCGATAGCAACGGGCATTGCAGCCTCTGACACGAACACTGGCTCTTA
>OMRF01000043.1 GCA_900313435.1 uncultured Lachnospiraceae bacterium
CGCTGCTATGCACTGCTCCGCAAACACAGATATGGAAGGCAAGAACACAGCTATCTTCTTCGGTCTCTCCGGAACAGGAAAGACCACACTTTCTACCGATCCCAAGAGAAAGCTCATCGGTGATGACGAGCACGGCTGGGACGACAACGGCGTATTCAATTTCGAGGGCGGCTGCTACGCAAAGGTAATCAACCTCGACAAGGATTCCGAGCCCGATATCTACAACGCGCTCAAGCGTGACGCCCTTCTTGAGAACGTTACACTCGACGCGAACGGAAAGATCGATTTCGCTGACAAGAGCGTAACCGAGAATACCCGCGTATCTTATCCTATCTATCACATTAATAATATCGTAAAGCCTATCTCTCACGGACCTGCGGCTCAGAACGTTATCTTCCTTTCTGCTGACGCTTTCGGCGTTCTTCCTCCGGTATCTATCCTGACACCTGAGCAGACGCAGTATTACTTCCTTTCAGGCTTTACAGCAAAGCTTGCCGGTACAGAGCGCGGCATCACTGAGCCCACTCCTACCTTCTCAGCATGCTTTGGTCAGGCCTTCCTCGAGCTTCATCCCACGAAATACGCTGAGGAGCTGGTAAAGAGGATGAAGGCATCCGGCGCGAAGGCTTACCTTGTAAACACCGGCTGGAACGGAACCGGAAAGCGTATCTCCATCAAGGATACGAGAGGAATCATCGATGCGATCCTTAACGGAGACATCAAGGGCGTTCCTACAAAGAAGATCCCTTACTTCGATTTCGAAGTTCCTACAGAACTCAAGGGTGTTGATACCGGAATCCTTGATCCCAGAGACACCTATGCTAACGCATCAGAGTGGGAAGAGAAGGCGAAGGATCTTGCCGGCCGCTTCATCAAGAACTTCAAGAAATACGAGAGCAACGAAGCCGGAAAGGCACTCGTTGCAGCCGGTCCGAAGCTTTGATCTAGAAAAAACCATGATTTCAGCCCCGGAAGATGATCAAATCTTCCGGGGTTTTGTTCATTCAGGGGGTTATTTTTATGGCTGAAAATAATGAAAAGATAGAAAAGCTCCAGAAAATGATAGATGATTCCAATAGGATAGTCTTTTTCGGCGGCGCGGGGGTCTCGACCGAGTCCGGAGTCCCGGATTTCAGGAGCGAGAACGGTCTTTACAATCAGAAGTACGATTACGGCTATCCGCCGGAGACCATGCTCTCTCATACCTTCTGGGTTGCCCACAGGAAGGATTTCTTCAGGTTTTATTACGAGAGGATCCTCCTGGAGGAGGTGGATACTCCGTCCGGAAAGAAAATAATAGAGCCAAACGCCGCTCACATCTTCCTCGCAAAGCTTGAGGAAGCGGGAAAACTCTCGGCTGTTGTGACTCAGAACATTGACGGACTTCATCAGAAGGCGGGAAATAAGAAGGTCTACGAGCTCCACGGCACTGTGATGCGGAATTTCTGCACGAAATGTCATGAGATGTATGACGTAGACTGGATGATGGATCAGAAGCATAAGGGTATATACGAGCCCGTTTGTGATAAATGCGGCGCGCCGGTGAAGCCCGATGTGGTGCTTTATGAGGAAGGACTTGACGACGACACGGTTGAGGGCGCGGTGAACGCCATAAGGGACGCCGATATGCTGATAATAGGCGGAACTTCCCTCGTAGTATATCCGGCAGCAGGCTTCGTCAATTATTATCGCGGAAACAGGCTCGTCCTGATAAACAAGTCCCTCACGGGCCGCGAAGCAGAGGCAGACCTTGTCATCAACGATTCCATAGGTCAGGTCTTTTCACAGATACATATAAACTGATCATTCCGACCTGCCGGAACTTAAAAATATAATTTATACTTTAAAAATAAAGTATTTGCTTGCAAAACTCGTTTTCAAGTGATAGTATTGGCAAGCGTGGTTTTAAGAGACCACTCCTGCCGGCTCATGGGAGTCGGCCGTAAGGAGCGCCGGTACTGGTTTTCCGATGCTCCGTCAGTCCAAAGGAGGAAAAAAACAGATGAAAAAGTACGAATTGGCTCTCGTTCTTTCAGAAAAGATCGAGGACAACGCCAGAGACGCGCTTCTTTCAAAGGCGAAGGATTACATATCCCGCGCGGGAGGAACAGTTACTGACGTTGATGCACAGGGAAGGAAGCGTCTTGCTTACGAGATCAAGGGCATGACAGAGGCTTATTATTACTATGTAGCCTTTGAGTCTGAGACCGATGCGCCCGCGAAGATCGAGGAAAATGTCCGCATCATGGACAATGTTCTGAGATTCCTCATCGTAAGCGTTGATCCTGAGCTGGAGGAGAAGAAAAAGCAGATCAAGAAGAGACCTGCTCCCCAGAGAGAGGAAGAGGCTTCCGATGAAGTCGATGAAGCTGATGTACAGGATGAAGCTTCAGAAGGCGAAGAGTGATCTTTCTTAAGACGGGCACCGATTCCTTATTGAGATAAGGAGAGATTTATATGAACAAAGTCATACTTATGGGAAGGCTTACGAGAGACCCCGAGGTTCGTTATTCAAACGACCTTGCAGTCGCGAGTTTTTCAATAGCCGTTGACAGGAGATTCAAGAAGGAAGGGCAGCCGGAAGCGGATTTCTTCGACTGCACCGCCTTCAGAAAGACAGCGGAGTTTATTGAAAAATATCTTCATAAAGGCACGAAGGTCGTTCTTGACGGCGAACTTCAGAATGATAATTATACGAATAAAGAGGGACAGAAGGTTTACAGGACAAGGATCATGGTAAACCAGATTGAGTTCGCGGAATCAAAGGCCGCTTCACAGAATGGAGCTGCCCAGATTCCTTCCGGTGATCCGGGACCTTCTTCGGCACCTGTTTCCGGCTCGGGTGATGGCTTTATGTCAATTCCCGAGGGCGTGGATGAGGAACTCCCGTTTTCGTGATTCCCAAATTTGTATGACCGTATAGTAAAGATACGGAGGAAAAAGAAATGGCATTTCAGAAAAGTGACAGTGACAGACCGCGCGGACCGAGAAAGCCCATGCACAGACGCAGGAAGGTCTGCATATTCTGCGGAAATGAAGCAGTGATCGATTACAAGGATACCGAGCTTTTGAAGAAGTATATTTCCGAAAGAGGAAAGATCCTTCCCCGCCGCGTGACGGGCAACTGTGCGAAGCATCAGAGAGAGATCACAACAGCGATCAAGCGCGCAAGGCACATGGCGCTTATGCCTTATGTAGTTGATTAAGATTCACGAAAGAAACAAGGGGGCGGTTCTTCTAAAAAGAAGGACCGTCCTCTTTGTCACATCAAAATATGGAAAAAGACTATTCGGGAAAAACTGAAGAAAAGCTTCTGGAGGAACTTCGCAAGGAGAGCGGGCTTCCGCTGTCCCTTGAAGAAGGCGCCGTTTTAGATGATGAGGGACGGCAGCGTCTTTCGGAACTTATTATGAGTATTAAGAGTGCTTCCGACAAGGATGCGGTGCTTATACGCTTTCTGACCGGTGCTGCGGAAAAGGATGAGCTCTCCCGCGCATTTCCGAGATTCTTCAGAGCTGTTTCGGGAGAGAATGCGCAATTTTCAGTCTTTCTTATCCGGACGGAGAATGAGAAGGGATCGGGCGATCCGGTCTTTTCGGTCCTGTCAGGCCTGTTTCCGGCGCCGAAGAATCTTATATCGAAGGTTAATGACAAGACCTTTGTCGTAGCAGCATCCGGGATCGATGAGGATGCCAGCGATATCGCTTTTATGATCAGTGATACCCTGAGCTCCGAGGCATTAACCGCAGTGCGTGTAGGATATGATAATAAAAAATGCAGCCTTGAGCTGATGCCACAGGCTTTTTCAAATGCCAGAAGCGCCATTCTCATTGCTGACATGTTTTCACTCGAGGATGCCTGCGTAGCCTACGGGGATCTCGGGCTTTCAAAGCTTCTTTCAAAGGTTCCGAAAGAGGATTGCAGCAGATATCTCGAAGAGGAATTCCAGGGCTTTGATTTTTCCACGATCTCTTCAGAGACCATGAATACGATAAATACGCTCTTTGAGAAGGGGCTTAATATCTCGGAGGCCGCCAGGGAGCTCTATGTTCACAGGAACACCCTTGTTTACCGGATAGAAAAATTCGAGCACGATTCCGGTCTCGACCTTCGGGATTTCGATGACGCCGTCCGCTGCAAGATAGGTCTTTTGCTCTCAAAGCGTCTTACCTGAAAGCCCCGCCGCAGCCCGGGGGCATTGGAAAAAGGTCCACCCCCGGACTAACGGGTACATCGAAAAGTACACGAAGTACGGCAGTTCTTCCTTTACAACGAAAGCCTGACCTGCTATCATTTTGCTTACATATCCGTTTCTGCCTGAGAGCAGTCTGATGCATTTATTCATTGTTTCCGTTTTTAAAGGACAAATATGCTGTATTACGAAAAGATAAACAACAATTCTGACAAATGGGTTCTTTTCATCCATGGCCTTGGCGGCAGTATTGAAACCTGGAAATATCAGCTTGAGGATTTCAGAAGCTACAATATCATAAGGGTAGATCTGATGGGACACGGGAAGAGCGCTTTGGTAAAGGGCTCCGCGGACACCGCGACCGTGAAGGAGATCAAAGCGATCCTTGATGAGAACGGGATAGACATGGTCAATATTGTCTCCCTTTCCCTCGGAACCCTGGTAGCGGTTGAATTCGCGCATCTCTATCCTGAAATGACGGGCTCGATCATACTGGGAGGGAGCATATTGAATCTGAGCCTCTCAAGAAAAATGCTCCTTGGCTTTGTGAGGATCCTATGGTTCCTTCCGGCGAGATGGATCTATTCCATTTTTGCGAGGATAATGCTTCCGAATGAGAATCACAAAAAGTCCAGAAGGATCTTTGTCCGGGAGAGCCTCAAGATGAAAAACAGCGCTTTCTGGGCATGGCTCTCCGCGATCTCGCCCTCAAAGAAAAAGCTGGCCTCTCTGCTTGATACCTTAAAGGCCCGGCTCAACCGCGTTCTTTTCATTTCAGGGGACGAGGATTTCATGTTCCTTCCGGGGATACGGAACCTGAAGGAAAAGCTCCATTCATGCAGGATCGAGCTCCTGAAAAAATGCGGGCATATTTGCAGCATCGAGCAGCACGAAAAGTTTGACAGGCTCTCGCTTCAGTTTCTCGCAGATACAGCAAGGTGAGATGTTCTGAAAAGATAATGATCATCGGGCAGAGGAAACTATCCTCTGCCCGATTTGCTATTTCAGCTTTGAGTAGCTCTTTTTGTAATTGTAATTTTCAAGAAGTGCCGTGAAAAGCGGAACGGACGCGCCTTTCTTTGTCTTTTCGACAACCATTGCACAGGCTGCGTTCTTGTCGAGCACCATGGCAAGGGCATCCGCCTCCTCCTTGTTTTCTCCCATACATATCGCGCCCCGGTCCTTTATGAAAACAGCCGGCCGCTTTGCAAGATGGCTGTCTATCCGCTTAAGCCCAGATCCCCGGGGAAGGAGGGGTATCCCGGGACCGCAGAGCTGCGCCATATCGTCAATATATGCCGGAAGTCCGTTCAGATTGGTTGCCGCATATTTAACAGCGGGGGTCTTTAAGAACGCAAAGACCTTTCCGTCCCTTTCCCGGTAG
>OMRF01000061.1 GCA_900313435.1 uncultured Lachnospiraceae bacterium
ACATCGACTATGCGGCTCTTTGCACGAAAAACCGTTTCCAAAGAATCAAGAAGGTCGTTGATCCCATATCCGGTGCTGGCGGAGACATATATCATTTCTCTTTCCGGATTATTTTCTACCGTCATTTCGGGAGAACGAAGATCTGCCTTGTTATACACATAGATCCTCGGAATGTCCTTTATCCCGAGATCGCGCAGAGTTTCTTCGGTGACTTCCTGGTGAGTCAGATGATTCTCATCCGAGGAATCTATCACGATCAGAAGAACATCGGCATATTTCAACTCTGAAAGCGTCGAGCGAAAAGCCTTGATCAGGTCATGCGGGATATTTTCTATGAATCCCACCGTATCAGAGAGGAGGAAAGGCTTTCTCCCGGGAATATCGATCTTTCGGATGGAAGTATCCAGAGTTGCAAAAAGCATATCCTTTTCAAATACCTGCTTTTCATTTACGTGTTCCGGGGATGATCCGCTCATACCGATAAGGTGATTCATAAGCGTGCTCTTACCTGCATTGGTATATCCGACCAGCGCTACCTGTGGATAGCCGTCGCGTTTACGTCCCTGGCGCTGAACATCTCTCGTGTGATCGATCGCGGCTAATTCCTTTTTCAACTCGGTTATCCGATGGGATATCTGACGCCGGTCGAGTTCTATCTGCTTTTCACCTTCGCCCTTGTTGGCTCTGCTTCCGCCGCCTCCGCCCTGACGGCCCAGATGCTGCCACATTCCGGTAAGGCGGGGGAGCATATACTGCAGGTAGGCCGATTCAACCTGAAGCCGAGCCTCTTTTGTATGTGCTCTGCGTGAAAAGATCTCCAGGATCAGATTAGTTCTGTCCCAAACCGGGACATGAATGATCTTTTGCAGATTTCTAAGTTGTGCCGGCGAAAGGTTGCCAAGGCACACCACGAGTTGTGCGCCGTTGAGGCTGACCTCGCAGGACAATTCCTCTGCTTTTCCGGATCCGAGCCAGGTTGCGTTGTCGGGATGAGCAAGCGCCTGCGTCATAGACGAGATCACAGAAAGCTCAGCGGCCTCGCAAAGAGCCGTAAGTTCTGCCATGGCGTGGTCAAATTCGTCTGCACTCTCCTCTGTTCTTATCCCGATGACGATAGTAGGTGTCATAGTCCCCTCTTAATCCTGCTTTTCAGTTGGTACGGATGAGATCATCCACTTTGCATTATACCATCTTCAAGAGGGAAAACCTATGTTTTAGGAGGTTGACTTCATGGACATACTCCGATATGGTATATTTATGATTTTTTCTTCCTGCGTTTGAAAGGAGTAGTGTTATGAAAGAATCTCTGTTGCAAAGATGCGAAACCCAGGTACGTAACGAGGAAGTGATGCGTAAAGCGGGAGTCTTCGAATACGAGATCGTTCATAAGCTCTGTGCAATGATGCACGTCAACGCAGGCCGTGAGATCGATATAGAGCGCATCAAGGATTGCAACCGTATATTAAAAGAAAAGGCGGGCATTCTTTCTAACTTCCGGGGTACATTGCAGCGTATCGTTGTCGTGAAAATGTCGCTTGCAGATGACCCGGCTAAATACATGGACGATGTTATGGACGTATATGGTCAGTTGAAGGATGGAACTATGCTTCCCGGTGAGATGGTCGCCATGGCAGCTACTGCTATAGTTGAAAATTGCCCCATGGATCAACGGGATAGGATCGTGAAGAATACAAAAGAGACTTACAGGAAGTTGAAGGAACTTCATCCGTTTCTGATCGATGAAAAAGCTCTGTCACTCATATCACTTATGATCATGGCGGGTAAGGATCCTGATCAGGCAGTTGAGGAAGCTGAGGGAATCTTCCAGACGATGAAGAAGGGTTATAAGATAAGCCCCAGTACTGCCCAGTCGCTGGCCATGGTTCTTTCTCTTTCTGACAAACCGGTGGATCTGAAGGTGGAAAAACTGTTTGCGCTGTACGAAGCATTAAAGGCCGCAAAGCACGAAACCGCAAAGGATAAGACAATGGTGGTCTATTCCGCCTTCACGGATGTCGACTATGATCTGGCCGGGACTGTGACGGCAATCGGTGAAGTTGAGGACTGGCTGAAAGGTAAGCCGGGTTACGGTCCGCTCTCTATTGGTATGAGTGAGCGGCGTATGTTCGCAGCGATGATAGTACTTGAAGATCTGCAGAAGAATAATATGGTTGCCATATCCCAAAGTGTTTCAGGCGCAGTTATTCAGACTGTCGTAGAGGAGTTGGTGCTGATACTCGTGATGCTCATTATCACCAGTATCATCATCAGTAGCACTGTTGTCACTTCGTTCTGAAAAGCGATCTTTTCAAACGAGTGAATTGATAGTAGTGTTTTGTTTAGCTTGTAGAAAAGGAGGAAACCACACGATGAAAAAGAAGATGGGAATTGCAGTGGCTGTTATTG
>OMRF01000091.1 GCA_900313435.1 uncultured Lachnospiraceae bacterium
ATCATACCTTCAACGGTTGACGAACAGATCATGCGCTGTCTCCACAACCTCAGGGAAGTACTCGTGGCTGCCGGTTCCGACCAGGATCATGTGGTCAAGACGACCTGCTTTTTGAAGGATCTTAAAAACTTTGACCGCTTTAACGAGCTTTACGGAAAGATGTTCCATAACGCTCCTCTTCCGGCGAGAAGCTGCGTACAGGTCTCTGAGCTTCCGAAAAATGTCGAACTCGAGGTTGAAGCCATAGCCCTTGTAAATCCGGATGCGCCCCCCACTGAAGTGTGAGGAAGTCGGTTTATTACGATAAAAGAAAAGATCCGTACCCGACCGGGTACGGATCTTATTTTTTCTGAAGTAGTCTGATATCAAACAGAGGCATCAAACCTTGTCCCCACATTCGGGTCAAGTGAGGGAGAAGGTGCACTGTTTATCATATTGATCGCGCCCTGCGCCGCAGCTGCGTCCGAATCCAGCGATTTTGAGAGCATCGCATAATCAATGGCATTAGGAGTATTGATACCGGCAATACCTGAAGCACCCATGGAAACACCTGCAAGATTCATAAGTATCCCTCCTTTCGTTGAGTGCAAAAAACTATTATAATTATAACATCGGTTTTTGTATTTTCAAGGGGGAAAAATGAAAATCCTGTTTTTGAACATATACAAGCTCTATAACCATGACGCTGTGCTCAAAGCCTTAAGAAAAGTGGGGCATGAAGTGAGGGATGTCTTCTTTTCTACCCCTGACGACTTCTATCATGATGATAATCTTGAGAAAGAGATCAAAAAGCTCCTTTCATCAGAGCGCTTCGATCTCGTCTTTACTATAAACTTCTGGCCTGTCATAGCCTATGCCGTCCATGACGCCAAGGTAATACTCCCTTACATATCCTGGAGCTACGATTCGCCTCTGAACTGTGACGACCTTACCTCCATGGCCTTTGACAACAATATCATCTTCCTTTTTGACCGCGGGGAAACGCTTTACTTCAAAAATCAAGGAATCGATACCGTGCGACATCTCTCCCTCGCCGTTGAAAAAAAGCCCTTTCATCGGACAGCAAAAAAGTACGATTTCTCCCTCCTTGGAAGTCTCTATGAATCAGCATGGAACGAGCTGATGCAAAGAGCTCCCGAAAGGCAGAAGGGCTATATGGAAGCCATCCTCTTCTCCCAGCAGAAGGTTTATGGTGAGTTTTTATCGGATATGATACTTACTGATGACCTCTTTCCGGGGATCTCAAAAAAGCAGCTCTCATTTCTGACGGCCCAGGAAGCTACAAGGCGGGACAGACTCACCCTTGTCTCCCTTCTCTCAAAGCGCGGCCGTTTCTGTCTTGTCACGGGGTCAGATACCTCTGGTCTGAAAGGACTTTTCGGGGAAACAAAGATCCTTCCGAAAATGGATTATGAAAAAGAGATGCCAGAGCTTTTTCGTTCAACAAAAGTAAATCTCAATCCGCCGCTTCGGGCCATCAGGACCGGGATCAACTTAAGAGCCCTTGACATCATGAGTGAAGGCGCCTTTCTCCTTTCGGGCTTCCTCCCCGAGCTTTTTGAGAACTTCACTATAGGAGAAGAGGCAGAGGCCTACAGTTCATTAGAGGAAGCGCTTGACAAGGCACTTTTTTATGCGGAAAATGATGAAGCAAGGGAATCGATCGCAATGAAGGGGCGGGAGAAATGTCAGTCCGCCTTTTGCTATGAGGATCGGATAGAGCAGATCATATCCGAAGCGAAAAAGCTTTTGTCATGAAATGAGCGATTCAACCTCTTTGAAGTGGGAAGAATCCATTGTGCAGATGGGGCATACAAAATCCACGGGGAGACTCACCCCGACAAATTCATAACCGCATTTATCACATCTGAATATCTTTTCCTGTACCTCATCGGGATTCACGCCGTAATCCTTAGGCTTGATCTTTTCATGATAATGATCATAGGTAAGAGAGGGCGCTTCAGAAAGCACGTCCATATCCTTAACCTTTACAACGAAAAGAGTGTGCGTCTCCAGTGAGACCATGCTTTCAGCCTCACAGCAAAGATAGGCCTTTGTGCCCTTTGTGATATATATGAGTCCGTTCCCAGCTCTTTCAAAATCAGAAAAATCCCTGAACTTGTCCTCATCCTTTCCGGTCTTGAAGCCAAATCTTTCAAAAATGGAAAAATCAGCGTCAGTAGAAAGAACGGAAAGATTACACCTTCCGGTACGAAGGAGCATATCGTGGGTAAGATTCGACTGGTTGACCGCAAAAGCGATACGGTTCGGTCTGCTCGTCACCTGAAAAGCTGTATTTATGATACAACCGTTGTCTCTCTCGTTTTCTCTCGCCGTCAGGACATATAGTCCGTAGCTGAGCGAATCCATAGCTTTTTTGTTCATGTCAGATCTTCTTCTCTCCTATCGCGGCCGGTCTCATTTTCGGAAAGTTCCAAAACCTTTTCAGCAGCGGCTCTCCCCCTCTGGGTCGAAGGAAACAGCTCCGCCGTCCTTTTGTAATATGTGAGGGCATCGGCTTTATTTCCGTCCTTCTCCAGACAAAAAGCAAGATAATAGATAGCTTCGCCTTCGGCATAGTCCTCTATCAGATCAACAACCTTACGGTAATCCGTGGCAGCCCTGTCGTAATAGCCCATCAGCCTCTCACCGTCAGCTTTCTCGAAGGCCTCTTTTGCCTTGCCCTCACTGATAGTTTTTGTAAGGGAATCATAGCCCTTCTGCCCATTGGCATCGAGAAGCTCCCTGTTCACTGAGGACAGCAGATTTTCAGCGCTTCCGAAGTCATTAGACGCTGCGTATGCCATGGCAGAAATGAGATTTTCGTAGGACTGCTTCAGATCGGCCTGTCCCTCATAGGCGGACAGCCTCTCCTTGAGTGAGGCAACCTCTGACTGAAGAAGGTCGATGCTCTGCTGAGAGTCCGTATAGCTTTGGTTCACGTCTATCAAGGCATTCTTTGCGGCTGAATTATCTCTTTCCCTGACTTCGGGAACAATGAGAAATACCGTGACAAGTACCCCTATCAAAAGACCTATCAGGACATTGAAGATCCCGCCCTTGCTTGAATCCAGCGTTTCTATGATACTCTGCTTCGGAACAACGACGGTATCATTTCCGTCCTGAAAGCTTACGACCGGGTCCTTCTTTTTTTTCTTTTTCTTTTTGTCGTTCCTCTCCCTGAAGACATTGTGGACCTCATTCAGATATGAGATCGCAAGAGGATTCCCGCTGTCGATGCGAAGGGCTGTGTTCAGTTCCTTTCTTGCCTCTTCGTAATTGTCCTCCTGCATGAGAAGAAGAGCCAGAAGAACATGAGCCTTCACCATCTTTGGCTGATTCTTCAAAACCCTCCTTAACTGTATCTTTGAAAGATCCCGATTTCCCTGCCGAAGGTAAGAGAGCGCCAGATTGTACTTTCTGTTGTTCGAATCGTACTTCTCAAGAAGTCCCTGACCATACTCAAGCTCTCCCAGATACTTCGCAGCTTCATTTCCCTCGGGATCGAGGTTTTCACTTATGACCCACTCCCTTAAGGCGAGCACCATATCTCCCTGCTCGAAGTAGACAAGTCCCAGGAGATTCCTTGCAGCGGTATTATATTTGCTGAAACGAAGGGCTGCACTGAGAGAAGCCACTGCTCCGGTCAGGTTTCTGATCTTCGCGTATTCAAGACCTTCATTGTAGGCGCGGGCCGAAGAGAGCAGAATGCTCCGAAATACGGTGTTATCAGTACCGCAGTTTTCGCAGTACAGGTCTTCCCCCATATCATAGCCGCATTTATAGCAATTCATTTCTTATGAACTTCCTTCTTTTCTTCAGTCTTTTTTGCCGCAGCCTTTTTTTCTTCGGTCATCATCTTCAAAATATCAACCATGTCGGTAAGATCGGTCTTTGCTATGACCTCCTCCGCATCATTGACCTCCATAGCCGGCTTGAATTTTTTCAGTTCTTCTTCAAAATCGATCACTTTTTCACCTTAATAATTCATAATCCAAACTTAAGGGGCAAAAGCTCCTTAAGCGCAGTTACCATATATGTACCGTCTTCCTTTCCAATGATAACGGAAAGATCCTCCTTGCAGAACTCAGACAACGCCTGCCTGCACACACCACAGGGAGGGCAAAATACTTCCTTCTTTGATCCGTCAGACAAGACCCTTGCTCCGGCTATTGCTATCGCAGAAAACTCTTTCTCTCCTTCCGATACTGCTTTAAAGAGCGCTGTCCTTTCAGCGCAGTTTGAAACGCCGTAAGAGGAGTTTTCCACGTTGCAGCCCGTGTATTTTTTTCCTCCCTCTGTCAGAAGAGCAGCCCCCACTGCGAAGTGCGAATATGGAGAATAAGAGTACTCCCGCGCCTTCCTCGCTTCCTCGATCAAAAAACCATAATCTGTCATGGAGCATCACCAAATCTCTTTGCTATATCCGAAACGAGTGAGCTTGCGCCGAGCCTGTCAGCTCCGGCTTCTATCAGGGCTTTCGCGTCTTCTATCGTATGAATGCCGCCGGAGGCCTTAATGAGCCGCCCGTTCCTGATATGGCTTTTGATAAGTGCGATGTCCGAAACCGTAGCTCCCCCCTTGGAAAAGCCTGTCGAAGTCTTGATGAAATCAGCGTAAGAGGTACAGATCACTTCCACGAGCCTTACTTTTTCTTCATCTGTCAGAAGGGCTGTCTCTATGATGACCTTTAGCCTTCGTCCGACGCAGGCTGTCCCGACGCAATTGATCTCATGCAGGATCTCGCCGAAGCGCCCGGCCTTTGCGAGCCCTATGTTTATCACCATATCGATCTCGTCAGCGCCGTTCCTTACAGCGTCATTCGCTTCAAATGCCTTTGTCTCAAAGGTTGAATACCCGTTCGGAAAGCCAATCACGGTGCAGATCTTCACATTGTAGCCGTCATACTTTTCATTATTTTTTTGAATATAATCCGACGCCTGACGGACAAAGAAAGGCGGGATGCATACCGAGGCGGTACGATACCTCATCCCCTCGTCAAGGAGTTTTTCGATATCCGTCCAGACAGCATCGGGCTTTAAGCAGGTATGATCCGTACGCGACAGGATATCTTCTATTTCCGGCGGAAAAGCAAGGCTCATATGTCACCTCCGATGCCACTAAACTCAAACTTCGGCTCCGCCTCGTCTTCGTTAAGTGCCCCTGTACGGACATATGTAAATTCATTCTGCGCTTCGCTTGAATTCTTTAACATATGTCACCTCCGCTAACAACAAAGACAGCAGGCTTGATTATACATCATGATCTTATTATTTGACAGACTTTATCTTCTTTCTGCACATATCAATGACTATCGAAAGCGCCTTCAGCCTCGCATAGTGCTTGTCGTTTGACTCCAGGATATGCCAGGGAGCGAAAGAGGTATTGGTCTTTTTCATCATCTCATTTATGGCGCCCTCATAGAGATCCCATTTTTCACGATTTCTCCAGTCCTCATCCGTGATCTTCCACTGCTTTGAGGGGTCGGCCTTTCTCTCATTAAATCTCTGAAGCTGTGTATCCTTGTCTATCTGAACCCAGAACTTGATGACCACCGCTCCCCATTCCGTAAGCTCGTGCTCAAATTCATTTATCTCATTATAAGCTCGCTGCCAGTCATTCTCTGAGCAGAAGCCCTCAAGGCGCTCCAACAAGACGCGGCCGTACCAGGTTCTGTCAAAGATGGTAAAATGCCCGTCCCTCGGAAGCCTGGTCCAGAAGCGCCAAAGGAAATGACGGTTCTTCTCATGGGGCTCGGGTGAAGCTATGGG
The DNA here is from genome assembly GCA_900313435.1 of uncultured Lachnospiraceae bacterium. Classification (GTDB taxonomy): domain Bacteria; phylum Bacillota; class Clostridia; order Lachnospirales; family Lachnospiraceae; genus RUG306. Next base: position 5,772 of record OMRF01000091.1, read on the forward strand.
CTGTACCACGAAGCCTCTGGGATCAAGAGCCGAGGC
>OMRF01000104.1 GCA_900313435.1 uncultured Lachnospiraceae bacterium
CTCATAAACGAGATCTCACAGAAGTATCTGAAATACCGCTATTCAAGAAACTCGCTCTATCTTTCCGGTATCATAGGCGGCTACTGGATAATGATAGAATCCAACGTACCGATCCTTCTGCTCCCGGATTCCACGGAGCTGCTTTTGCTGACGAAATATCTGAGCCTTCTGGTCTTCCCGGTTCCGGCCTTCTGCCTTATCACATCTATACTGCCGCACAAGACGAAGTCCTGGACCATAGCCCTTATGGTCGTCGATGTCATAAGCATTGTTGCTGCATTGGGGCTTACTGCAGGCGGGACCCTTGAATGGCACGAATGCCTGTTCTTCTTCTATATAATGGCGCTCTACGTGATAATCGTGAGTGTCGAGCTATTCATCGCGTCCCTAAAGGATGCTGCCACGGAGCACGCGAAGGTGGATATCGACTGGTGGATGTTCGCCGGTGTGCTGATCGTTACTGCTTCCGTTATCTTTGACGCATTCTTCTTCATCAGCGACAACGGTTCGACAAAGGACGCGCCTACAACCCTCTTTGGCGCGATCATAGCCCTGATCCTAACAATAATCGACACCGAGCTTGAGGCACGGAAGCACCTTGCGGATACAGGCTATCTCATGAACGAGCGTGACAAGGCCTATACGGATCAGCTGACCGGAATACTGAACAGGACCGCTTATGAGCGTGATTCCGATATACTCCGTGACAATTTCAGCAAGGAGACCCTCAGCGGGAATGCCTATCTGGATTCCCACTTTGACCTTCTCATTGCATACTTCGATATCAACAATTTCAAGCATGTTAACGATACCCTGGGTCACGACGTAGGTGATAAGGTCATTCAGGCCGCTGCTACGCTCATCAACAAGGCCTTCAGTAAATATGGTAATGTTTACAGGGTGGGCGGCGATGAATTCTGCGCCACTATGACGGGTGATGATCTTGACAGGTCCTACGGAAGGGCACTCCACGACCTTCGTATGGAGGAAGAGGACTGGAACAGGGATACAAAGCTGAATATCACACTGAGCATTGCTTCAGGCTCCGCAAAGCTTTCGGATACCGAGTCCGGAACCATACATGAGGTTCTGAAGAATGCCGATAATGACATGTATATCCATAAGGCAGAGATGAAGAAGAATGACCCCAACGCGATCAAGGGAGCTTAGGGGTGTTCCGATCTTAGTTTTTTGAAGAAATTGGAGAGAAGGGCGCTGCACTCGTCTTCCATGACGGAATAGGTCACGGAACACTGGTGGTTGAAGCCCTTTTCGTTTAAGATATCAATGACGGATCCGGCACAGCCGGATTTTTTGTTCTTTGTGGCTATTACGACGCGGGGGATACGTGCCTGTACGATGGCTCCGGCGCACATGGGGCAGGGTTCAAGGGTAATGTACATGGTGCAGTCCTCAAGCCGCCAGTCATTTAGCTTCTTACAGGCCTTTCTGATAGCTATGATCTCAGCGTGTGAAAGGACCGAGTGATCGTTGTTCCTCTTGTTGTAGCCGCGGGCTATTATCTTAGAATCCTTTACGATAACGCAGCCAATTGGAACCTCGCTGATGGCAAGTGCCTTTCTTGCCTGCTTCATGGCTTCCTTCATGAACTTCTGATCGCTCTTTTCCTGTGCTTCGAGCTCTTTTTGCATTTGTGAGAGGCGCAGAGACTTGCGTTTCTCAGCGCGCTGGGCTGCCTTTGTCATATCAGGTCCTTTTATTTTTTTCACAATTTGGACACAGTTTAATTATTTTTTCTTCACAATGAGGTGCTATTATCTCACTATCGAACCGGAGAGTTCCACCGATCCTCCCTCCTCCCTTAAACCATCGGTTCTCCGGTATCGTGTGACAGAGCATACATATGTTTCTTCAAGGGACAGTCTTCGGAGAGATCCGAAGGCTGTTCCGTGTTATTAAGCCTGTCTCTTCAGATCAGCTTTGTCAGAAGAACATGGTCGTACCAGACATTGTCGAGGCAGAGCTTGTCGTGAAGATACCCTTCCTTTATGAAACCAAGTCCCGTGAGGAGTCCCAGGGATGCTTCATTGTCCGGCATCACATAGGCTTCAACTCTGTGAAGACCGTGGACTTTCTTTACATAATCCAGCATGAAGCTTATGGCTTCGCTCATATAGCCCTGCCGTCTGAAGCGGGGATCCATCTTGTAGCCTATCTCCGCTGAGGCGTAAAAGGCGTGTCTGATATTGCGGCAGCTCACTGTACCGATGATCTCCATGGGGTTGTCCTTTTTGAATAGGAAGAAGCGAACTTCCTTCATCTCCGAGAATTCCTTTTCCTCAAAATCAAGGCATTGCTCGTGGAAGGACAGCGTCCGCGCCTCCAGCATGGGGAGAGGCTCGTATTTTGCGAATTCTTCGAGATTCCTGTCATAAAAGGATAATACCAAAGGCGCGTCCTTCTTCGTGCATATCCGAAGCATCAGGCGGTCTGTGTAAAAGCGCCTCTCGCTCATGGAGATTTCTGAATTTTTCTTTGGTCTTACAATGTCTTTAAGCGATCTCATTTCATTTGTCCGTTCATATTCCGCGAAGCGCGACGTAAGTTCCGGGAAGCAGTGTCTTCATTATCTTTTCATATTCAGCCATCTCTTCAGGGGATGGCGCCGAAAATGCGCAGTCCTCGGGCACTCCCGGACTATTTTGAAAGCCCTGAAGATAATAGCTTTTCGCGCCTTTGATCATCGAGGCGAGCTTCGGGAGATCCTCTTTTTCAAACAGTTCCCTTACTACCGTGGTTCGAAACTCGTAATCTATGCCGCAGGAAAGGAGGATATTGATGGCTTCTTTCACCCTGTTAAGGAGCGCGTCAGTGTTTCCGCCGGCAGGAAGCCCGCAGGCGGCGGGATATTTTTCAATTGACTGCTTTATGTCCATCGCGACATAGTCAAGCAGCCCTTCATCAAGCAGCTCCTTCAATAATGAGGGATTTGTACCATTCGTGTCAAGTTTGATCAAAAGACCAAGGGATCTTACTTTTCGTATGAAAGAAGGCAGATCCTTTTGTAAAGTCGGCTCTCCGCCGGTGATCACGAGCCCTTCGATCATTCCCCGGCGCTTTTTAAGGTGCTCAAGCACTTCGTCCTCAGAGACAGGCGCAGTCTTGTCGGGATCGAAATTGAAAGCAAGCTCTGAGTTCTGGCAATAGGGGCAGAAAAGATTGCAGCCCCCCGTGAAAACGATAGAAGCAAGCTTTCCGGGATAGTCAAGGAGCGTCGTTTTTTGAAATCCGAGTATCAGCATAGGGTATATGATACCACAAAAATAAATAATACACTTATAGCAATTATTAAAGTATAACGAAATGTTGTAACCTTTTTGACCTGAGGACAAAAAGATCCGTAGATTGGACAGATATGAAAACGACGCTTGGAAAAAAAGTAGTGATATTCATTGCAGTCATGGCTGCCGTGCTCAGCTTTACGGCTCTGATCGCAAACAACCGGGTGATCAACCAGATGGTAGACAAGCATTACAAGGAGCACCCCTGGGAGAAGCTTTCTGCGGCCATCGGCTATGTGGCCTATGATCCCAAGACCGATAAGTGCGTGGAGGATGTTCTCAACCGCGCCGACGCTCACATGTATGAG
>OMRF01000356.1 GCA_900313435.1 uncultured Lachnospiraceae bacterium
ATCGTTTATGACATTAAGGAGCGTATTTCCCGCATCCTTAATATTCGTTGCATACCCTGTGAGCTTTGGATCGTCAAACTCACGAAGTATCATTTCGTTGATCCCGAGCACCGCATTGACCGGCGTCCTGATCTCGTGACTCATGGAGGCAAGGAAGCTGGATTTCGTCATGCTCTCGCTCTTTACCCTCTCATTTTCCCTCACGACCTCATCAACACGCATCCCTTTTCTGTGGACCACAATGAGGAAGATCACGGCAAGAATACAGAAGGCTTCAAGGAAGGTGAACATCCCCATGACTATAAATATGATATTCATAAGGGACGGGGCACCGTCTTTTTCTGTCATGAAGCCCCGGAGAACATACTCTGTCCCCGGGATAGCAGCCTCATAAAGGAAGCAGTTTCCGTAAGCGGTACCGGTGGACCTTAATACGCAGGCGGCTCTGTTCTGTTCATATGACTCCTGCATCTCGGAAAAATCTCCTTTGATCTCGGGAGATGAAAGAAATTCTATTTCCTCTTCGGTAACGCCCTGGAAAGCAAACACTATCTCTTCATCAGGTGAGACCAATACGGACTTTTTCAACAGGGGAGCATTATCGAAATTGGCGACAGTAGCAAAAAGCTCAGGATCTATGAGCTGATAGAATACATATTTCTGGCTTTTTCCTTCCCTCACCGGAACAGCCGAAAGCATTCCCCTGTCCTTGATATAGGTAAGGAGAGCTTCTCCATTAAACGCATCGGTAGCACTCAAAAACACCTCACTATCCATGGCCTCTCCGAAGACGGGAGAATTGTCCATAGTCACAAGGCCGTAGGCGCTCTCCTGGTCTGATGCCTGAATTGCGGACAATATATCGTTGATCTTTGAAGGCTCGTTCTCAAGTATATTTCCGATATACTGAAGCCTTTCAAGCTTTGTCATCGCGACTCTTGAAAACATCTGGGCGGTGGATCTAGCCTCCAATGAGATCTGCTCAGAGGCAAAGCCCCCAAGAGCCGTGTAGACGCTCCTAAAGAGCACTATGCCGGAAACCAGCATGATCGCTATCATACCGACAAATGCTATTATCAGGATGCGGTTATATCTTTTCTTTTTTTTGCTGAGATTTTCCCTCTGGTCCATCAGCTCCACATATCCTTTAATCCTTGTCCAACAGGAATTTTGAAAGCGCGTAGTTCGAAAGATCCGCGCCAAGTTCGGTCAAAAACAGCCTTCCCTTCGCCCTTTTAAGAAGCTTCTCCGAAATCAGACTTTCTACAGAAAGCAGATAAACGGAATCGACAGGGACCCCGAAGGTCTTTAAAAAGTCATCTTCCAGAATGCCCTCAGTCATACGAAGACCAAGGAACATAAATTCCTCCATCCGCTTTTTCTTTGAAAGAGCCTCTGCCTCATCATAGAGCGGGAAGTCTCCTGAGAGCCCCTTTTTTATATATTCGTTTATGTCCTTTGTGTTTGTATATCTGATCTCATCTATTAGAGAAGCCGCCGAGATCCCGACCCCAAGGTATGGATTCCTCTTCCAGTAGCCGATATTGTGAGCGCAGCTTTTTCCGAGTTTCGCATAATTCGATATCTCATACTGGGAATAGCCCGCCGCCTTTATCATGTTCTGGGCGGTCTTTCCAAGTTCATATTCCTCGTCCTCCGAAGGAAGGAATTCCTGGGGTTCGCCCCGTTTTCTTTTTTCATCATCTTCGCCGTACATGTCATAGAACGGAGTACCCTTTTCTATGATAAGGCTGTAGCAGCTTATATGTTCCGGCTTCAGCAAAAATATATCCGAAAGCGTCTTCTTTATCGAGGGCGGAGTCTGTCCCGGGATGCCGGTCATGATATCAACATTGATATTTTCAAAACCGCTTCTTCTCGCCGCTTCAAAGGATCTGAGAAAATCCTTCATCGAATGGACTCTTCCGAGGGTTTGCAGCTCATCATCATTTGATGACTGAAGCCCTATGGAAAGGCGGTTCACTCCGAGAGTCCGATAGGAGAACAGCTGGTTCTCCGATGCCGTGGCGGGATTCATCTCGATCGTGAGCTCTGCGCCGGGCTCTACATTATAAAACTTAAGGACAGTCTTTATCAGCTTGTCCATCAGTTTTTCCTCAAGCCAGGTCGGAGTCCCGCCTCCTATATAGACCGAGGCTACCGAGTAGTCATAAAGTCTCTCCGACTGGTATCTGAGCTCGTTTACAAGCGCCTTCACATAATCCTTCCTGATCTCGGGGCCGTAGGTTCCCGAACAGAAATCGCAGTACAGGCACTTCCTCATACAGAAGGGTATATGTATATAAAGTCCAAGCTTCTTGTCCTGCATCTTAC
>OMRF01000150.1 GCA_900313435.1 uncultured Lachnospiraceae bacterium
CAGAATGTCCTTGCCACCTTCCCGATGATACGCGGCCTTGCCTTCGTAGCCGGAGGGATCTACGGCGGCTGCAAGGCTCTTTATCAGCTTACCACTTCAATGGATTTCAACGTAGTCACCATAGGTGAGATAGCGACCACCCGTGACTTTATGGAAAAGGGCGTTATCGATATGACGATAGTATCAAACCCTTATCCCATAGGCCGTACCGCGGCATCCGTGGCGCTCCGCCTCCTGAAGGGCGAAAGCGTAGATGAGTTTAATTATATGGAAAATGCCGTAAAGACCAAGGAATGTCTGCTGTAAAGACAAAGGCGCTGTCCCTCGTAAAGAGCTTTTCCTGCGCGGCTGGAAAATGCCCCCACAATTGCTGCAGAGGATGGCAGATCCCCGTTGATGAAGAAACTGAAAATAATTTTAATGAAATGCCCGGGGTACGCGGCAGGCATCTTAGATTTTTCCTTACAAAATTCCGCGGTGATACCGTTATAAAAAAGATAATGGGACGCTGTCCCTTTATAAACTCGGACCGCCTTTGCCAGTTTGAGGCAAACGGCGAGAATGAGCTTATGCCTCTGGTATGCAGGATATATCCGAGAGAGGGGGTTTCCTACGGCGATTTCACGGAGGTCACCCTCGAACTTTCATGCCCCGTGGCAGCAGGTCTTTTCCTTGAAAATCCGGGGCGTCTTTCCTTTGAACCCCATTCTTTTGTAGAACCCTTTTTTGAAATTACAAATGATGACAAAGACTTTCTTTCGTATCTTCAGAAAGAAAGAGAGAAGATCCTTGACTTGATATGGAATACCGACATCAAACTCGGGGATGCCTTTAAGGTGCTTTATTCCTACATTTCAGAGACCATGTCTCTGATCATGAGAAACAGGATCGATGAAGCGAAGGAGATCTCTCTCGATCAGCATTTAAAAGACTTTCAGGAGTCGGGGAAAAAAGGATCTCTTTCATTTTTTTCCATCAGGACAATAGACCGGATGATACTTGACCACATAGATTACGGCGCGCTCTTCATAAGGGAGAGAGTGTTTGCAGGGCTGATAAGAAGCTACAACAAGGTTTTCAAGGACATGCCGGTTGATACGATAGATGCTGATTTTCACGAGGCCGTGCTTTCCATGTGTGAAAAATGCCCGGGACTCAATGATAAATACAGATCCTACTTTTCATACAATATCATGCAGCTCTTTTTGCTCTCTTATGAGGATTATCATATCTTAAAGCCCCTTCTTTTCTCGATCCTGTATACCGAGCTTCTCATGATATTTGATCTTACGAGATTCACTGTGGGAATAAGGAAAAATAATGATTACATCATGACGCGGGAGACGGAGACAGAGACCCTTTATCTCATGGAGTCCTGCGTAAGGCACAATCCGTATCTTACCCAGAATTTGTTGAATGTGATGAGGCAGGAGACTTTATAATTTTGGACCCCCGGGACAGTCCCGGGGGTCCAAACCGTAGAATTGTTTTTGATCTCCGCTTGTGGTATGATATGCATGGTTTTTCCGCGTAATTTCACTAGGATGGTGAGAGTATGAAGAGGTACAAGGTCGGGGATTATCTGATGCACGAGCGTTCCGGCGTGTGCAAGGTATGCGATATCTCCGAGGAAGCCCTTGATGGAAAGGGCTCTGAAAAATTATATTATTCCCTTGAGCCGGTCTTTGAAAAGAGTTCAAAAGTACTGACGCCCGTGGATTCAAAGGTCAGGATGCGGGACGTGATGACCAGGGAAGAGACGGAGGAGCTGCTTTCAAAGGTTCCCTCCCTTCCGTTCATACGCGAAAAGAATCCACGCGCCGCCGCCGAGATATTCAGGGAAAAGATCGAGACATTTGATCTCTATGACCTCGCCACCGTCGTAAAGACCATATATTTAAGAAAGCAGCTTCGGATAGCTTCGGGAAAGAAAAGTATGTCCTCAGATGAAAAGATAATGGCAAATAGCGGAAAGCGCCTCTTTGAAGAGATGGCGTTTGCAAGGAAGGAAGATGTTTCCATGACGGAAAACGCCTTCTATGAGACGCTTACAAAGGAGAAGGAACTCTTTCTTCAGGAAATAACGGAGTGATGGAAGAACTTATCCCGAAGAAAAAGGGCCGAAAAAGAAGGAAAAGGCGTATTTTCGTACGCCTTATGATCTGGCTCATACTGGTCTTTGCCATGATAGGCATGATAACGGTAGTCGCCCTCATCGTATACGGTATCTCAAAGCTTGTTCCGAAGGCTTCTTCCGAAAAGACAGTGAATACCTCCGGTTCATACGATCTGCCCGGTGTCTCTATCGACGATCCGCAGACATCTGCCGTGACTTCAGGCGGATCAGGCACTGCAGCTTCAAGTGCCACAGCTTCAGCCTCCGCCATCTCCGTCAGTTCATCTGATGAGCACCTTAACATAGATCTCCAGCTTCTTACGAAAAATCCCTATTCCCGCCCCGGCACGACTCTTTCAAACGTGAACGCCGTGGTGATCCACTATACGGCAAGTCCAAAGGGAACGGCCGCCGAAAACAGGGAATACTTTGAAGACCTTCGGATATTCAAGACCACCAAGGCTTCAAGCCATTTTATTGTGGGACTTGACGGCGAGGTGGTGCAGTGTATCCCCACAAGGGAGATAGCCTACGCCTCAAACAACAGGAACAAGGATACCGTGGCGATCGAGTGCTGCCACGAGGATAAAACAGGAAAATTTAATGAAAAGACCTTAGACTCCATGAAAAAGCTCACGGCGTGGCTTCTCGTGAAATTCGGTCTTTCCGCGGATGACGGAATAATAAGGCATTATGACGTATCGGGGAAGCTTTGCCCCAAGTATTTCGTGGAGCATGAAGACGAGTGGAAGAAGTTCAAGGACTCTGTGGCTGAATATGTCGATGAGCACAGAGCGGCTCTTGCTGCGGATGATTATCTTACGTTTACGGAGTTTGGACGCACGTGAAAGGGGAATTTTACGAACGGTTGAATAAAAGGATGAGGCAGATACCTTATTGTTCCGACATCCTTTTGGTCTTGTCCGGTGGCGCTACCGCCCTTGTCATATCGCTTTATATATTCTCGATATTCTTTCTTTTCATATCAAGGGATTTCCGGGTGCTTCTGATCACATGCCCTCCACTCGCCGGCTTTATCCTGGTATCCTGGATCCGGAGCGGTTTCAATATGAAGCGCCCCTACGAAAAGTATGACATCATCCCGCTTATAGAAAAAAAGACGGAAGGGAACAGCTTCCCCTCCCGCCATGTTTTTTCAGCCTTTGTTATAGGGACCTCGCTGATCCCGGTCTCTATACCTCTTTGCCTGATAATAATCTTCTCAGGCGTTCTGATCGGATTCTGCCGCGTCCTTTCCGGGGTTCACTTCATAGTGGACGTAGTTTTCGGGGCCGCTTTCGGATCGGCGTTTTCCATGATCTTTGTGATACTTTATTATATCAAGTGGTAATCAGTTTTCTAATAGCGCCCAATGCTGCCTTTATCGCAGGGGTCGTGTCATGTGCCTGATCATTTGAAAGCCCCTTCTTTGCTCTTTCCTGGTTTGCAACGGTAAGGAGAACGGTGCCTACGCGGACGTTCAGGAATGCGCCTGTTATGAAGAGGGCAGCGCTTTCCATCTCTGAAGCAAGGCAATTTAGCCTTTTATAAGCCTCCCACTTATTCATAAGATCATATGAGACCGGCATTATCTCAGGCTCATGCTGCCCGAAGAAGGAGTCCTTGCACTGCACGACTCCGGCGTGATATGAATAACCCAGTTCCTTTGCCGATTCGACAAGAGCGTTTGTAACTGAGAGGTCCGCCACCGCAGGGTATTCGATCGGCGCGTATTCCTTCGAGGTGCCCTCGGCCCTTACTGCGCCTGTCGCGATCACGAGGTCTCCCCCGACCACATCTTCTTTGATGCCGCCGCAGGTCCCCACGCGGATGAAGGTATGCGCGCCCTCCTTCGAAAGTTCGGTAAGCGCTATGGCGCTTGACGGACCTCCGATCCCGGTCGATGTGACGGATACCTTTACCCCGTCAAGATATCCCGTATAAGTCATAAATTCCCTGACGTCTGCCACTTGTTTTGCATCTTCAAGGAAAGATGCTATCAATTCGCATCTCTTCGGATCCCCGGGCATAAGGACGTACTGTCCGATATCATCCCTTGAGATCCCGGTGTGATACTGTTTTCCCGCCCCTTCGGTATAATCGATCATAACCCCCCTCCTTCTTGTAAACAGACTGCTTTTCTGCTATCATATATCAATTATCCAATAAAATAAATAGCAAACGAAGGAGGGACGTATGGCAAAGCTGATAGGTGAAGGCATTACCTTTGATGATGTGCTCCTGGTGCCGGGATATTCCGAGGTTACTCCAAACCTTATCGATCTTTCGACGAACCTTACGAAAAAGATCAGGCTCAATATCCCCATGATGAGCGCCGCAATGGACACGGTGACGGAGCACAGGATGGCGATAGCCATGGCGCGGCAGGGCGGCATAGGCATTATCCACAAGAACATGTCCATAGAGGAACAGGCCGGCGAGGTCGATATGGTGAAGCGCTCCGAGTACGGCATTATCACTGATCCCTTCTTCCTCTCCCCGGACAATACTCTCCAGGATGCCGAGGATCTCATGCACAAATACAGGATTTCAGGCGTCCCCATTACCGAGAAGGGCAAACTGGTAGGAATAATCACAAACCGTGACCTCAAGTTCGAATCTGATTTCTCAAAAAAGATCAAGGAATCAATGACATCAGAGAACCTGATAACGGCACCCGTAGGCATTACCATTGAAGAAGCAAAGACGATCCTTGCGAAAGCCCGTAAGGAAAAGCTTCCGATAGTGGACAAAAACGGAAAGCTCTGCGGCCTCATTACCATTAAGGATATAGAAAAGCAGATCAAATACCCCATGTCCGCGAAGGACGATATGGGACGTCTCCTCTGTGGCGCCGGTGTGGGCATCACGGGAGATATGCTGGAAAGAGTTGAGGAGCTTGTAAAGGTGAACGTGGACTGCGTCGTTGTGGACTCCGCCCACGGAAACTCAAAGAACGTCATAGAGGCTGTAAAGAAGATAAAGAAAAAATTCCCCGATCTTTCCGTGATAGCCGGAAATATCGCAACGGCGGACGCTGTGGATAATCTTTATAATGCAGGCGCTGACGCAGTGAAGGTCGGCATAGGCCCCGGCTCGATCTGTACCACCCGCGTTGTCGCAGGTATCGGCGTTCCTCAGGTTACGGCCATCATGGATTGCTATGAAGCAGCACAAAAGCACGGTATCCCCGTGATAGCGGACGGCGGTATAAAGTTCTCCGGCGATATGACAAAGGCTCTTGCTGCCGGAGGTTCTGTCTGCATGATGGGAAGCCTCTTCGCGGGCTGCGACGAGACCCCCGGAGACTTCGAACTCTATCAGGGCAGAAAATATAAGGTTTACAGGGGCATGGGCTCCATCGCCGCCATGGAAAACGGCTCAAAGGACCGTTATTTCCAGGAGGGCGCAAGGAAGCTTGTTCCCGAAGGCGTTGAAGGAAGAGTGGCTTATAAGGGCGCTCTTGAAGACGTGGTATTCCAGATGACGGGCGGCGTCAGGAGCGGTATGGGCTACTGCGGCTGCAGGACCATAGAGGAACTCCATAAGAACGCGAAATTCATGAAGATGACAGCGGCATCCCTTCGTGAGAGCCATCCTCACGACATCCATATTACGAAGGAAGCGCCGAACTACTCCAGCGAGGAGTCGAGATGAAGCTCTGTCCCTGCATAGACATACACAACGGCACCGTAAAGCAGATCGTTGGCTCTACCCTTGGCGGGGTGGATCCAAATGATGAGCAGGTCTTTGAGAATTACAAGAGCGTCATGGGGGCGGCCCACTTCGCTTCGATCTTTAAAGCAAAGGGCCTTACCGGCGGACACGTTATTAATCTCAACAGCAGGGATTCAGGCTTTTTCAGGGCATCTGAAAACGAGGTATTTTCGGCTCTTTCGACCTACCCCAAAGGTCTTACGGCCGGAGGCGGCATAGATATTGAAAACGCGAAGGATTATCTTGATAAGGGCGCAAGCCACGTCATAATGACAAGCGCACTGTTTCGGAACAAAAAGCTCTCTTTTGAGTACCTCAGGGAATTCGCGAAGAAGGTAGGATCAAAATACTTGATCATCGATCTCTCCTGCAAAAAGGAGGGGGATGAGTACTTCGTTTTCACGGACCGCTGGCAGAAAAAGACGGACACAGTGGTCTCGACGGGCCTCTTCCAGAAGCTCTATGCTTACTGCGAGGGCTTTCTCGTTCATGGGATAGCTTCCGAAGGGAAGAAAGGCGGCTTTGACGAGAACCTGGTGAAGCTTCTCTCCCTTGCGGCGCCGGTCACGAAGCCCATCACCTACGCGGGCGGCATCGCCTCGATCGATGACATTAAAAAAATTAAAGCAATTACGAATGGTAATATAGATATAACTATAGGGAGCGCCCTTTCGATATATGGTGGGAGTCTCTCAATAGACGAAGTAATTGCAGCAATATAGGTTTTGGACCCCCGGGACTGTCCCGGGGGTCCAAAACCAGGAACCCAACAAAGGAGAAATCTTTGAACTTGAAATTTACGAAAATGCACGGCATAGGAAATGACTATGTCTACGTGGACTGTATGAAAGAGGGAGCTCTTGAAAAACTCCCGAATCCTGCAGAGCTTTCAAAGCTTGTTTCTGACAGGCATTTCGGCATCGGAAGCGACGGCCTCATCCTTATTGCGCCCTCAAAGAAGGCCGACCTTCAGATGATAATGTACAATGCCGACGGCTCCAGGGGCGAGATGTGCGGGAACGGGATACGCTGCGTCGGAAAGTACGCATACGACCACGGTCTTACAAAGAAAACGGAGATCACCGTTGAGACGCTTGCGGGAGTGAGAGAACTTACACTCACCAAAGGCTCTGACGGGAAGATAGAAAAGGTCACAGTCGACATGGGTGAAGCCGTCCTTGATACGAGGCGCATTCCCGTGACCTATCCCGAAGACACCATGATAGGGCAGCCCCTTGAGGTCAAGGGAAAGCTCTATACCGCGACCTGCGTCTCCACCGGAAATCCGCACTGCGTCGTGGTCCTGGACGCTGATATAAAAAAGCTCGACCTTGAAAAGATAGGCCCCTCCTTTGAAAAGCACCCCCTCTTCCCGAAGAGGACAAATACCGAGTTCGTGAACGTGATAGACAGGTCTCACATCACGATGCGCGTCTATGAAAGGGGCTCGGGCGAGACCCTTGCCTGCGGGACCGGTGCCTGCGCGTCAGCCGTAGCCTGCTTCTTAAACGGCTTTACCGATGAAAAGGTGGAGGTATCTCTCCTTGGCGGAAAGCTTAATATCGAATACGACGAAAAGACAAAGAAGATAAAGATGACAGGCGGCGCCACCGAGGTCTTTTCCGGTGATATGGAGATCCCGGATATCATTGAGGATGAAGACATCAAGGTCTACGAATAAACCCTATGGCCGTTATCGCTGAGACAAAAAGGCTCATCATCCGTGAGATCACGACAGACAGAACAGATTTAGACGGGATATTCGCGCTTTACGAAGACCCCCGTATGACTGAGTTCATGGATCCCCTCTTTCCTTACGAGGAAGAGGCGGAATATGAGAAGAATTATGTCGAGCGTATCTATCCTTATTATGGCTACGGTCTCTGGCTCCTCATAGAAAAAGGGACCGACGACATCATAGGCCGGGCGGGGATAGAATACCGTGAGGGCTGCGAGAAGAATGAAGGAGAGCTTGGTTTTCAGGTGCGCTTTGACAGGCAGCGTGAAGGCTTTGCCTATGAAGCGGTTTCAAAGATAATCACACTCGGCTTTGAGACCTTTTCCTTTGATTCGCTGCGCGCCCGTATAAGCCCGAAGAACCTTCCCTCGATAGCCCTTGCAAAGAAGCTTGGGCTTCGTCCCACAAACACCTTTGAGAAGGACTCAAAGGGAAGCTTTGATGAAATATACCGTTTATACCGCTTAGAGAAAGGAGGATCATTCTGATGCAGGAGCTATTTACAAAACAGAACCCTGAAGAGAAGTCCTCCGACTATCTCACAAGCGCCGACGTCACCGAAGAGTACAAGGACGCCATAGAAAGGGTGCGGGCAAAGGCCAGGGAGAAGGCAAAAGCCCCCGGGAGCATCGTCCTTCAAGCGGGAGTGGTCCCCCCTGAAAAACTGGACAGAGAAGAGCTCCTCACCTGGGAGGAGCGGATATCCGCTCCGAACCGCGGGATCATCCAGACCTCCGATTTTTCAGAGCCCTCGGAGATCTACCTTGAGCTCATCCACAGGATACGCCGTTATCATCCCAACACTGATATAGAGATAATAGACAGAGCCTATAATTTCGCAAAGAATAATCACGGCGACCAGAAGCGAAAGAGCGGAGAGCCCTACATAATACATCCTCTTTGCGTCGCGCTCATCCTTTCGGACCTTGAGATGGACAAGGAGACCATAGCCGCGGGCCTTTTGCATGATACCGTGGAGGATACCGAAGCCACCATAGATGCCGTAAAGAAATACTTCGGCGAAGAGGTGGCGCTTCTTGTCGACGGTGTGACAAAGCTCGGCGAGATCAAGTATGAGCAGGACAAGGTCATAAGCCAGGCCGAGAACCTTCGGAAGATGTTCCTTGCCATGTCAAAGGATATAAGGGTCATCATCATAAAGCTTGCCGACCGTCTCCACAATATGCGTACCCTCAAGTTTATGACGCCCGAGAAGCAGAAAGAAAAGGCGAGAGAGACTCAGGAAATTTATGCGCCCCTTGCAATGCGGCTTGGTATTTCAAAAATGAAGGTGGAGCTTGATGACCTTGCCCTCAAATACCTTGAGCCGGAGGCTTATTATACTCTCGTTGAAGCAATCACCAGACAGAAGATGGAGAGAGACACCTATGTCGACTCCCTTGAAGCTGAGGTAAAGCAGGCGATAGAAGAGGCAGGGATAAAGGCCGAGGTGAACGGCAGGGCAAAGCATTTCTTCTCCATCTACAAAAAGATGGTCAACCAGAAAAAGACGCTGGATCAGATATACGACCTCTTTGCCATAAGGATAATAGTTAAAGACGTTAAGGACTGCTACGCGGCCCTCGGCGTCATGCATGAAAAATATACTCCGATCCCCGGGCGTTTCAAGGACTATATCGCGATGCCCAAGCCCAATATGTACCAGTCCCTCCACACGACCCTGATAGGTCCCGACGGTACTCCCTTCGAGATACAGATCCGTACCGAGGAGATGCACCGTACCGCTGAATACGGTGTGGCGGCCCACTGGAAGTACAAGGAATCCGGCGAGGGCGCTTCCGTTGCGGGAGAGGAGCAGAAGCTCTCGTGGCTTCGCCAGATACTTGAGTGGCAGCAGGACATGAGTGATGACCGCGAATTCATGCGCCTTTTGAAGAGCGATCTCAATCTCTTTTCGGATACGGTCTTTTGCTTCACGCCTCAGGGCGATGTGAAGAACCTGCCCAAGGGCTCGACCCCCATTGATTTTGCCTATGCGATACATTCCGGCGTGGGAAATACGATGGTGGGTGCCAAGGTGAACGGGCGCATGGTCCCCATAGATTACGAGATAGCAAACGGCGACCGGGTAGATATAATCACAAGTCAGAACTCAAAGGGCCCCTCACGTGACTGGCTTAATGTTGTAAAGTCCACACAGGCGAAGAACAAGATAAACCAGTGGTTTCGTGCGCTCTACAAGGATGATGATATCGCAAAGGGCAGGGACTTCCTCCTTCAGGCTGCAAAGCAGAAGGGGCTTTCGCCCGCAATTCTCGCAGATCCGAGATACCAGAGGAGTGTCCTTGATAAATACGGACAGAAGGATTGGGAGCACCTCCTCCAGTCCATAGGAAACTCAAACATCAAGGAAGGGGCAGTAGTAAACAGGATCCTTTCGGATTATCTTCATGATCACCCGAAGAACGTAACGGATGAGGAGATCCTGTCAGAGCACAAGGTATCCGAAGCCACAAGCAAATTCTTAAAGGATCCGACCGCTTCACGCCAGGGAAAGCACGGCATCGTGGTAAACGGCATAGGCGATCTTTCGGTCCGCTTCTCACGCTGCTGCGATCCGCTGCCGGGTGATGAGATAGTGGGCTTTATCACCAGAGGCCGCGGGATCACGATCCACAGGACTGACTGCGTAAATATCTTAAACCTCCCCGAACTTGACAGGGAGCGGCTCATTGATGCCGCCTGGAGAGAGGATATCCTGGAGGGCGAAAAGAAGGAGCTTTACAAGGCGTCATTAAAGATCTACGGAAAGAACCGTACAGGCCTTCTCGTTGATATATCCCGCGTCTTTACGGAGTCAAATATCGATATCCGTATGATGCAGTCCCGCGTCGCAAAGACCGGTACCGCGACTATAGAGGTTTCCTTCGGCGCAAAGAGCACTGACGAGCTTCGGGCGATATCGGAAAAGCTCCGCTCAGTCGAAGGCGTTCTTGATATAGAAAGGACGGCAAGCTGATGTATGAGGTGAGACGCTATCTGACGGGACCTCTCCCTACAAATACCTATACCATCAAGAAAAAAGGGGAGAGTAATGTCATCCTTATAGATCCGGGCTCCGGTTCTGACGGGCTTTTTGATGTGCTGTCGGAAAGAGGCGAGGAGATAGAAGCGATACTGATAACCCATGGCCACGCGGATCATGTTGACGGGGTATCTCCCCTTAAAAATGTAATCTTTGAAAAGACAGGAAAAAAGATAAAGTGCTATGCCCCGAAGGCGGATGAAAGGACCTTTAAAGAGCCGGACTATAATTCCTCCCTTATGATCGCGGGCAAAAAGAAGTCATACGATAAGTGCGTTGACGTCTGGCTTTCCGATAATGAAGAGCTTGAGATAGCAGGGCTTTCCTTCAGAACCCTTATCACTCCGGGACACACCGAAGGCGGAGCGTGCTTTTATTTTCCGTCAGCCATGACCCTTTTTTCAGGTGATACTCTTTTCTATTGCTCGGTAGGAAGGACGGATTTCCCGGGAGGATCGATGTCTGAACTCGTTAGATCCGTGCAGGACAGGCTTTTCACGCTTCCCAGTGAGACAAAGGTATATCCCGGCCACAATGAAGAGACAACGATTGAGACGGAGAAGAGATCAAATCCCTTTTTTTCAGCATGGTAATTATTGACCTTTCGGACAAGAGCTTTTTTTATGATGTGATGTCCCTTGCGGGGGAGTTTTATCCGGGCGAGACGATCCGCGAAAAGCCGGAAGACTACGTAGAAAACGAAAAAGACATAATAATAAAGGTGCCTTCCCCGGACGAAAAGGCAAAACGCCTTGAAAATAAGAATGTCATAAAACGCGCCCTCTACCGCGACCTTTCAGAGCGTACGGGAAAGATACTTCCCTGGGGCACTCTTTCAGGCATAAGGCCTGTAAAGCTTATCACGTCATATCTTGAAAACGGGCTTTCCCCGGAAGATACGAAAAAAGTCCTTTTTGATGAATACTATATATCGCAGGAGAAGGCTGAAAAGGGCATCAGCATAGCGATCAGCGAAAGTAAGCTCCTTAAGCAAGCGGATCTTAAAAAAGGCTACTCCCTTTATATAGGAATCCCCTTTTGTCCCTCGGTCTGCCTTTATTGCTCCTTTTCATCATACCCGGTGAAGAGGTATTCCGGCGTAACGAAGTATTACGTTACTGCCCTTAAAAAAGAGATAGAAGAGATGGGCCTTTTCTTAAAGGACCATCCCCTTGATACCATATATATCGGGGGCGGGACACCTACATCGCTATCCGGTAGCGAGCTTGATGAGATACTCTGCGCTCTTTCAAAAAGCTTTCCCGTATCAAACGTCAAAGAATTTACGGTAGAAGCCGGGCGCCCCGATTCCGTAACGAAGGAAAAGCTTTCTGTTTTAAAGGACCACGGGGTCACAAGGATCTCGATAAACCCCCAGACCATGAATGACAAGACTCTGAAAGTAATAGGGCGCGCCCACACAGCAGACACCGTAAGAAGCGCCTTTTCTCTGGCAAGAGACTCCGGCTTTTCAAATATAAACTGCGATATCATAGCGGGACTCCCGGGGGAAGATACGGATGACTATCATTATACGGCCTCAGAGATAAAGAAGCTCTCCCCTGAAAGCCTGACAGTGCACTCCCTCGCGCGAAAGAGGGCATCCCGCCTTACGGAGGAATGGGAGGCATTCGCTGATTCATCATTTAAGGGGGCAGAAAGCGCCCTTTCGATCTTTGAAACGCTTTCAAAAGAGCTTTCTATGGAGCCTTATTACCTTTACCGCCAGAAAAATATCGCGGGAAACCTTGAAAATACGGGATACGCTGTAGAGGGGTATTCCAGCCTCTACAATGTCTTGATAATGGAAGAGAAACAACCTATAATTGCACTCGGTGCCGGTGGAGTGAGTAAGCTCCTTACCGGGGGAAAGCCTGCGCGGCTCCCGAACCCCAAAGATCCCCTTCTTTATATAGAGGGGATTGAGGATATCATCAGAAAAAAGAAGGAAGGATTGGTAAGTACAGGATGGCTTTAAAGAAAAAGCCCGTTAACGGAATGAGGGACATATTGCCGGAAGAAGCGTATCTTCGCGACTATGTGACAAATGTCATAAAGGAGACTTACCGCTCATTCGGTTTCACGCCCATAGAGACCCCTCTTCTTGAAGAGATAGGAAATCTTTCAAACGACCAGGGCGGCGAAAATGAAAAGCTGATATTCAAGGTCTTGAAGAGAGGCGAAAAGCTTGATCTTTCGGGCGATGTCAGGGAGGAGGACATCGTGGACTACGGGATCCGCTATGACCTTACGGTTCCCCTTTCCCGCTTCTTTGCAAATAATGAAAATGACTTAAAAAAGCCCTTCAAGGCGCTTCAGATAGGCCCGGTCTTTCGTGCCGACAGGCCGCAGAAGGGCCGCTACCGTGAATTTACCCAGTGCGACATAGATATAATAGGCGAGCCTTCTTATCTTGCGGAGTGCGAGCTCATCACGGCAACCTCAAAGGCTCTTTCTGCTCTTTCATTCAAGGGCTTTAAGATAATAATAAACGACAGGCGCCTTCTTACAGGAATGGCGAAATACGCCGGCTTTCCGGATGACGGCCACACGAAGCTCTTCATAATCCTTGACAAGCTTGATAAGATCGGGCTTTCCGGGGTAAGAGACGAGCTTCTGGAATCAGGCTTTTCAAAAGACTCCATAGAAAAGTATTTATCTTTATTTGAAGCCCTGTCCGGAAAAGAGGATGTAAAAGAAGCGCTTCTTATATTGGAAGAAAAGATGGGAGATTCTTTCCCGAAAGACGCAGGCGATGATCTTTCAAGGATCAGCAAGATCGTACAGTCTGAGGATGTAAAGGAAGCAGACTTTCGGCTGGTCTTTGACCCGACCCTGGTCCGGGGCATGGGTTATTACACGGGACCGGTGTTTGAGATAAGGATAGAGGAGCTTTCCATATCCTGCGGCGGCGGAGGGCGCTATGATAATATGGTAGGGCTCTTCTCGGGACACCCCACTCCTGCCTGCGGCTTTTCGATAGGGTTTGAGAGGATAATCCTCCTTCTTAAGGAAAGAGGCTTTGTGATCCCGGGCGATGCAAAGAAGATCGCGATATTACTTGATAAGGGGCTTTCAGAGGATGAACTTATGGAAGCCTATAAGGAAGCAGCAAAGCTTCGGAAGGAAGGAAACACTGTCCTTGTGGAAAGGCTTCAGAAGAATAAGAAGTTCCAGAAGGAGATTTTGACAAACGAAGGCTATTCGGAGGTTATTGAAAAATGGCAGAGTCGATGACGGGGCTTAAGCGTAGCAGCCGCTGCGCTTTGGTCTCTGAGAATGATATAGGAAAAGAACTTACACTTATGGGCTGGGTACAGAGGCGAAGGAACCTTGGAGCCCTTATATTTGTTGATCTTCGCGACATCTCCGGACTCATCCAGATACTCTTTGATGAAGACGTATGCGGGAAAGAGGCTTTTGAAAAGGCATCCACCCTCCGGAGCGAATTTGTGATAGCGGTGACGGGAACCCTTCAGAAGAGGGGCGGCGCCGTGAATAATGATCTTACGACCGGCGCGCTTGAGCTTTTGGCCAAAGACATAAGGATATTGTCGGAAGCCGAGACCCCCGTATTCCCTATCGAAGACGATATCAATACAAAAGAAGATATAAGGCTTAAATACAGGAGCCTTGATCTTCGGCGCCCCGTGATCCAGAGGAATCTCATCTTAAGGTCAAAGGTAATGCAGTCGGTACGCTCCTTCCTTACGGAAGAGGGCTTCCTTGAGATAGAGACCCCTATGCTCACAAAGTCTACTCCCGAGGGCGCAAGGGATTATCTTGTACCTTCCCGTATCCATCACGGCGAATTCTACGCCCTGCCTCAGAGTCCCCAGCTTTTCAAGCAGCTTCTCATGG
>OMRF01000056.1 GCA_900313435.1 uncultured Lachnospiraceae bacterium
GTTACCTTTGAAAGAGCCAGGGGTCCGAGTGAAGTAAGATCAAATGAAGGCGCAGTTACTAACTCATTTAACCTCTCTGCCGCTTTTCTTTTGGATATTACCCCTCCCTCCTCATCGGGAAGAAGGTCAAGGAAGAGCGCCCTTATCAGGAAATCGGCCGGGCAGTCACTCAGTCCCTTTACATCGGCGAAGGTATAGCGGTAAGCCGCAAGCGCCTTTGTCCCACGCTTTTTGAAGTTTTGCATATCCTTTTCAAGGGAGGTCCTTTCGGCGCGGCTTAAAGAATCATCTTTTAAAAGCAGCTCGGCTATCTTTGTCAGAAGCAGACCTGAGTGGGCGAGATAAGCCGTGCCCATATCTTTATACCGTTCCGCATTATGGTGTGCCTCATTTGGACCGGGATTCGCGTCGGCACTGTCTCCAAGGGGATGACCCTTGTCGATCACATATCTTTCGTAAGGGTTTATCTTCCTTATCGTAGCAGTCACCTTTCTTACGAAGGGACGCTTCTCCGCCCGCCGAAGGAGTGATCCGTACCACTTCTTCATAACATGATAATTATCTTTAAGGATTTTTGTGTCGCCTGTCAGAGAATAGATAAGGTACGGAACATCTATGACGACATCCCCCCAGCCGCAGCTTTGTGCGGCCTCATACTGCTTCATCGACGGAGAGACATTGGGGGGAATTAAGTTCCTTATCTTTCCGCTCTTGTGCTGCCATTCTGCCGCGCACCTTATATACCATGACAGCTGTTCTTCTGCGCTCATAAGGCAGATCGCGCCTTCTGCGCAGGCATTAGCAAGGATGGTCTTTCCTGCGCCGTGGCCTATGGAAGAATAACCATCCGAAAACATCCCCGTGAAAAATGTTTTTTCAGCATCGACGCACTTTTCAAATGCCTTGTTCAATCTTTCATCAGAGCAGTGAAATGCCGTCCTTTCCTCAATTTCGGAATAATACGGGATCACTTTGATCTTTAAATCTTCGATCGGAAAATCGGCTTCGACAAATATGAAGCGTCCTTCAAATATTGAAAAATGAGATGTGTAAGAGTTCTCACCGGAAATCGTCTTGTATTTCAGGAAGCGCTTTCTTTCATTGCTCCTTTTTTCCTCATCACTGCTGTCAAAGAAGGAAAGAGTAATGACTTCGCCTTCACCTGCACCTGAAAACGAAAAAGAGACCGCGCCTGAGAGGAGTCTCCCGAGGTCAAAAAGGCCTTCTCCTACCTTAACGGCGGAAACGCTCTCATGGGAAACTATCCTTGAATAACCAATAAGTCTCGGAAGAATGTCCGGATCCTTTGAGAGCTTCACAAGACGCGCATTGTGATCGTACGTGATCTCCCTTATCCCGGCATCATAGATTTCACCAAGGACTATGTCATTTCCCTTGACGGGTCCGTTCACGGAGGAAAGAAAACTTTCGTCTGAACAAAGGACACATTCACTTTCGCAGTAGATCGATGCGATGATGGAAAGATCTGTTCCAAAAAAATTCTTCCTGTTTCCCAGGATCGTATGGCTTCTGTACCAGCCGTTTCCAAGGACTACGGAAAACTCATTTTCTCCGTCTCTGACAAGGGGCGTGATATCAAAGACTCCGACGGGAAGCTCAAAATAATAGGAGAAAGGACCGGGAAAAAGGACGGCATCAGTCACCAAAGTTCCGTTCACATAGATCTCCGCAACTCCGTGTACACCGATATAAAGCGTATATTTCTTATCCTTCTTTGCAGAAAAAGTCTTTTTCAGATATCCGGCAGGATTCCCAAGCTCCTCCTTCGGAGGCTTCTTCCCGGGATTTGCTCCTTCGGGGGATATCCAGAAAGCTTTTTCAAAATAATCAAATTCTTTTTTCATACGAAAAGAGTTGACCGTTATTTACCGGGGTATTTGATGATCGATCTCACATCATAGTCCTTAAGTATCTTTCGTCCTTCAAGGCCTTCAAGCTCCATAAGAAAGACCATCCTGACAACCTCTCCTCCAAGCCTTTCAAAGAGCTTTGCGCTTGCAGCCATGGTCCCGCCTGTAGCGATAAGGTCATCAACAAGAACGACCTTGTCACCTTTCTTTATGGAATCACTGTGTATCTCGATCTCAGCGCTGCCGTATTCAAGATCATAGCTTTCGGATACGGTGTCAAAGGGAAGCTTTCCCTTCTTCCTTACCAGGATAAGAGATTTTTTCATAAGATATGCAATGGGTGAAGCAAATATAAAGCCTCTTGATTCCGTTCCCGCGATCACGTCAAAATCAAGTCCCGCAAGTTCCTTCATCATGAGATCTATGGCAAGCTGAAAGCCGTCAGGATCCTTCAAAACGGTAGTCACATCGCGAAACATTATCCCTTCCTTGGGAAAATCAGGAACGGTGCGGACATAATCTTCTATACTCTTCACTTCTCAAACCTCCCAAAAAACAAAGTTCTTTACGGTCTGCCCCGAACAGTATACATTTTCGCCGCAGAAAATGCTATACTTTGAATGTTGCACTGTGTTTTTCAGAAAGGAATGATCATGGAAAGCAGAATAAAGGATGAATCACTCTATCCCTCCGGAGACTTAAAGATCGACTGGGTGAGAAAGAACTGCCCTCTTCTCCGCTCTCTCGAGGAGGATTTTAAAAGAGAACGCCCCTTTGAAGGAAAAAGGATCGCTCTTTCAATACATCTTGAAGCAAAGACAGCATATCTTTGCAAGGTACTTGCGGCGGGAGGAGCGGAAATGTACATTACCGGCTCAAACCCCCTCTCAACTCAGGATGATGTTGCGGCAAGCCTCGTACACTCCTCTCTTTCAGTGTTCGCGCACCACGGCTGCAGCGAGGAGGATTATTTTCAGGATATCAGGACCGTCCTCTCACACCACTGCAATATCATAATAGACGATGGCGGGGATCTCGTTCATATGCTGCACACGGAACTTTCCGATGAACTTAAGTACGTGCTGGGCGGCTGCGAGGAGACAACAACCGGGATCATGAGGCTTCACGCCATGGATAAGGAGGGAAAGCTTCAATTCCCCATGGTCATGGTAAATGACGCTGATATGAAGCACCTCTTTGACAACCGTTACGGCACTGGTCAGTCGGTCTGGGATGGCATCAACCGTACCACCAATCTCATAGTAGCAGGAAAGAACGTGGTCGTAGCGGGCTATGGCTGGTGCGGCAAGGGCGTTGCCATGCGGGCCAAAGGCCTCGGAGCAAAGGTCATAGTGACCGAGGTTGATCCAATCAAGGCTATCGAAGCTATCATGGACGGCTTTTCCGTTATGCCGATGCATGAAGCGGCAAAGGTCGGCGATTTCTTTGTAACGGTGACCGGAGACCTTGGCATCATTACTCACGAAGACTTCCTGGTCATGAAGGACGGCGCCATACTCTGCAACGCCGGTCACTTCGATGTCGAGATAGACATGAAGGATCTGAACGAAAACTCCATCAGAAAATTTGAGCAGCGTGCCAATATCACGGGCTACGAGGTCTCTCCGGGAAAATGCATTTATGTCCTCGGCGAGGGGCGCCTCGTTAACCTTGCGTGCGGCGACGGACATCCGGCCGAGATCATGGATATGAGCTTCGCAATTCAGGCGCTCTCGGCAAAATATCTGATCGAGCATGGGGATAAGCTTACCGAAAAGCTTATCAAGGTCCCGAGAGAGGTGGATCTTGAAGTCGCTCAAAGAAAATTAAAATTCCTTAACGTAGAGATCGACACTCTGACCCCTGAGCAGGAAGCCTATATTAACGCGTCAACTCTCTGAAAGCCATGAATGATACCGCAAAACTGATAATTGAAGCCGTGATCCTTGCGATACTGCTTGTCCTCTCCTTCTTCTTTTCCTCCGCGGAGACCGCCCTTACGACGGTGAACCGGATAAGGGTCATGACCATTGCGCAGGATGATGAATCCTCTCTTCAGAAGAAGGCAAAGCTGGTGCTCCGTGTCCTTTCCGACCGGCAGAAGATGCTGACCGCCATCCTCATCGGAAACAACATCGTAAACCTCTCAGCCTCCTCCCTTGCCACTATGCTTGCGGTAGGACTCCTGGGAAGCTATGGTGCCGGTATCGCCACCGGTATCCTCACCTTCCTCATCCTTATACTGGGAGAGATCACTCCGAAGAGCCTCGCGACCATCAGGGCGCTTCCTCTTTCCCTGCGCTACGCGAAGATAATATGGGGCCTTATGATCGTCCTCACTCCCTTCGTCTTCTTCTTTACGAAGATCTCAGAAGGTCTCCTCTCTCTTATCGGGGTAAGCTCCAAGGAACGCGAAAAGGCCGTAACGGAGGAAGAGATCAAGACCATCGTCGATGTAGGGCACAAGAGCGGGACCATTGAGGAGGAAGAGAAGGATTATATCCATAACGTCTTTGACTTCTCAAACACGAAGGTGCGCGAGATCATGATACCCCGTATCGACATGACCTCTGTGAACGTGACCTGGTCATACGACAGGCTGATAGAGATCTTCGCGGAGCATATGTACACAAGGCTCCCTGTCTATGAGGGAGACTCTGACCACATAGTGGGCATCATCAATATGAAGGATCTCCTCACCAGAGACAAGGACAAGCCCTTTACCATAAGGCGTTATATGCGGGAGCCCTTCTTCACCTTTGAACACAAGAAGGCAGCCGAGCTCTTTGACGAAATGCGTCAGAACTCGATCCCCTTTGCCATCGTAAAGGATGAATTCGGAGCGGTGGCGGGAATGATCACCCTGGAGGATCTCCTTGAAGAGCTGGTGGGTGAGATCAGGGACGAATACGATACCTATGAAGAGGATGATATAGAAAAGACAGGCGAGATGACCTATGACGTCCTTGGCAGCACAAACCTTGACGATCTTTCAGATGCCCTGGATCTTGACTTTTCATCGGAGGACTATGACACTCTGGGAGGCTATCTTACCGGACTTTTCGACCACTTCCCCTCAGTGGGTGAGACCTATGTCACAAAGGAAGGGGTTCTGCTTCGGGTAAAGGCTACTGAAAAAAAGCGTATCAAGAAGGTAAGCATCAGACTGCCTGAAGGCTGGCAGGAAAGGAAAGAATCTCAAGACGATATGGATTAAGCTCAGAATCTTTGATCCATTTTGTCATATATTCATCATAATATCTTTTAAGATCCGCGGTGGTAGGGGCAGAAAAGTCCTTACCATCTTTTGTTTTGAGAGTTTTTCTCATCGTTATGATATTGTAGTCCGTCATCCTCTTTCGAAGGCTTACGGGATAAATCTCCTCAAGGGTCTCAAGGCAGATTGCGCAGAGCATGCAGGGGTAATCCAATATCTTTCCGTAGTGAAAGCAGCCTCCGTCCGTGAATATGGCATGAGGCCTGTAGCCTATGAGTCCCGGACGGTTAACTCCCGTTATATCGGCCTTGCTCGAAACGAATACTGCGGATATGGTAGGAGTATGACCGCAGACCACCACCGGTATCTCATCAGGGTGGCTCTCCTCGTATTTCTTCAGTTCGAAATCGGATATGCCGTCGCAGGATCTGCCGTATAGATTGATCCAACGCTGTCTCTCTGTATCGGCGTCTTCGGAAACAGAGTACCAGGCATGAGAAAGATAATATGTCACTTCCTTTTTTCCCGTATCCTTGGCAGCGGGCACAGAGAATTCCGCTGAGTAAGGAAGGGTGTGAAAGAAATCAGCTATTCTGTCAAGAAGCTCATCATCAACGGGGATATCATTCTTAAGCCTCTCATAGAAATCATATTTTGACTCAGGAGGCTCGGGAGTCCTTTCCTCACTGTTCTGCCAGTCAAGATATTTCCTGTACCAAAGCAGTACCTCCTCCTCATGATTTCCGCGAAGGCACCTTATGGGTCCGTCAAGGGTCACATTCTCCATAGCCCAAAGGAGTGTCTCAGTTGCCCTCGCACCCTGGTCTATGATGTCCCCCATCAGGTATATGACGGCAGAGCTGTCTGCCTTTTGTATCTTTTCTATCAATATGAGAAGCTCACTGAGACACCCGTGAACATCTCCTATGCAGTAATGCATCGTTCTTCATCCAAAGGGACGGACCCTTGCTCCTTTTCGCATTAAAATTACCGTCCCACATATTACCACAACGCTGCTTCTTACGCAAAGGCTGCAAGCTCTCCGTTTGTCCCCCTTTCCGCTGTGATCACGAAAGAGCCTGAAACCGTCCTTCCAAGGGAATCTTCGATGATGATTAAGACCCTGTAGGTACCGGGACTCCTGAGACAGATGATCTGACGGTTGTATTCGCTCATTGAAAGCACCTGATCGGTGATATCCGCCCCTGTTTGACCGGAAGAAAGCATCATAACCCCAGTAACTTCCGCTCCTATCTCCTGTCCTGAAAGGGATCGTACGATAGAGTCCACCGGATATGCCTCATTTACAAGAAGGGGGTTCTCAACCCGGATATCAGAAAGAGAAAGTCCGCTTTCCACAGTTCCTGCTGCCTTAAGAAACGAAAGATCATTATCCTCCGATGCCATATAGCCTGCTGCCTGTCCGAAAAGCACAGTCTCTTTTCCTATAGTCTTTAAAAGCCCTCCCGTTCCCGGGAGAAGACCCGTAAAGACAAGCCCTATCACAAGAAGTCCGCTTATCGCGCTGATCATCGCGCTTCCGTATTGCTCCATTATATTTCTCATTTTTTCTTCTCCTTTCATAGTTCATGATGAAAGATCATTTTTTATGACAATGACTGAATCAAGTGAGAGGATGGCCGCCCTGATCCTGTATGTAAGTTCCATTCTCCCGTACCTCTTTGTCTCCCCTTCGTCTCCCGCTGTCTCCCTTACTTTTACATAGAGTCCGTAGCCCCTGTCCTTTGCTTCATCAACACAGGCTTCTATCACCTCAGATGAGAGGGAGGAATACTCTATCCTTTTTTCTACATCCCGTGCATATCTTTCGGCCGTATTCATAGTTACTCCTATCCCGAGAAAGGAAATAGAGACCATAGAGATCAGCATGAGAAAGAATATGCCTATGAAGCTTTTTATGATTATGTCCAAATTTTGAAACTCCTCAATAATTGGAAAGTGATATCAGCCAAGCGATCTGACGCAGCCGAAAAAGAGAAGCAGCATATCGCATATGAGCTTAAGGCCACCGGTAAGCTGCGGCAAAAGAAAAAGGACGTACAGTCTTGAAAGACGATCCTCTGACGCTCCGCGTTCTGATGTTTCAAAGAGAAGCTGGTTTCGTCTGATGATGTCCGTGATCTGGGATGATGCATCGCCGCCGGCGCCTATGGACAGCGAATACAGCATCTTCATTGAGGAACGGACCTGTGGAAGGGAAAACTCAGACAGGAAGGAAAGATAAGGTTCCACCTTATCGGGCGCCATTTTGAGCTCTACTATCAGCTTTTTAAGAGGGATCTTAAGAACCGGAGGTGCGTTTGCATAAGATTTTGTGATGGCGACCTGGACATTCTCGTTTTGGATAAGAAGTGAAGTCTCAAGGAGCCAGATGGGATAATCCCTTTCTATCGCCCTTTTCACCCTCTTCTTTGCAGCATGGCGTTTTAAGATATCAAGTGGAAGGTTCGTTTTGCAGGAAAGCATTCTTTTATAAACTTCCTCCATCTCTTCATCCTCTTCCTTCTCCTCCTCGTCCGCGGCTGACAGAAAGGAATCCGCCCGGTAAAAAATAAAAAGGTCAAAGATCAGAACAACCGTTGTCACGATATTTCCCAAAGTACTTTTTGAAATGTCCACATTAAGCCTTTTCGAGATAAAATAGATACCCGAGCAAAGAAGCAGGGAGGAAGCTATGGAAATAAAGACATTCCGCCTCTCTCTTTTTTTCTTCAAAAGGAGGTCATATATCCTGTCCGCCATCATCCGCCTGTAGTTTAAGAGCAACAGTATCTGGTCGTCACAATTTCCGCCAAGCTTCTCCGCATCAAGAGCAAAGCGGTGAACCATCCGGAGTACCCGCCCGGGATGCTCCTTCTCTATGATGGAAAGGGCATGGCCTTCAACATCCGCTTCGTTATAGGTATGCTTGATATGGTCGATAGCGCGAAGGACCGCGTTCTTCATCCTTCCGCTTTCAAAGAGGCTGTTGACGTCGATCAGGGCCGAAAGGATCTTTTTTGATCTTTTGAAGGAATAAAGAAACTGCTCTATATAGATGGACGTATCGGAAAACCTCTGCTGGATGAAGCGGTTTTTTGCCGCATTCCTTATGAAGAACGGAAGAATGATGACAAGTGAGGAAACGAGGATCAGCCTGTAAAAAAATGGAAGAGCGAAGAATCTTCCGAGGAGGAGCATTGAAAATGCCGCAACAGAGTACAACAAAACGCTTTTCTTTGCTGAGAAGACATAGCCGTATTCCCTCAGTTCATCCGACAAGCCCTGCCTTTGTCTTGATAACGTTCCCACTTGAGCCCCTTCCTTTCGTTTTGAGATTAAGCATCCTTTTGCCTATGTCGTCCATCCTCCATGCGGAAACTACGGGACTTAAGCTGTCATTTTCCGCTGTAGAGAGAAGGATCCTGTCTGTAGCAAAGGAAAAGGAGTCGTCACCGGTTTCGCATTTCTTGATCCAGGAAGGCTCTGCACCGCAGGTTTCACAGATTTTTTTTGAAATGCCCTGGGGCATAGCTTCGCCCGTAAAGTTCCCGTCCTCAAATACGATCGAAAGATTATTCTTCCCGTCACAACGTTCAAAAAAACCGACCTCATCGATCGTCCTTCTCAGAACGCCATTAATAAGCTTTTTTTTGATAAGTATGCCCACGTCTATGAACTCATAGACATTATTTATAAAACGGTTCTCGTCGGGAACCTCTCCTGCCATATTGAGCATCCTGTCCGGTATCTTTCTGATGTCGTCGGCATGCAGGGTAGTCATTCCCCTGACCCCCGTGGAAAAGCCCTCAAGAAGTCTTTTCACCTCCCGTCCCCTTGCTTCTGAAAGCATCATCCACTTGGGGTTTAGTCGCATAGAGACCTTGATGGCAGCGCTGTGATCAAGCCGGTTTCCTACACGAAGTTCAACACAGTCATGCCCGGGTGAGAGGCTTTTATAATGCCATTCGGGATTGTCCTCTATGGTAATGACACGCTCGTCCTTTGGGATGAAGGTTGAGAAGAACTTCGCGCATTCAGTTTTCCCGGCACCGGGCTCCCCGATGAAGACCATATTAAGATGTGCCCTGACGCAGTCTTTCATAAGGGAAATGACATCCTTTGTGGCATAGCCGTTTTTTATCATTGTCTCCTCGCTCATCCTCGTCTTCGGGAGCGACCGCCTTATTGAAAGAGCAAGCCCCCCTTGGGATACTGAAGGATGGACTATTGTGATACGAAGAGTATCCGTATCCGCTTCAAGTACCGGCGATTCCTTGTTGAAGGGAAGGCTCACCGTATTTGCGACCCTCATAGAAAAGCCGGAAAGGAAGTCATTGTCAAGACGGCTTTCATCTATCCGCTTTCGATTCATGTCCTTATCAGTTGTAAAGATGACCCCCTCTGACGCGTCTATATCGGTGATGTTCTGATCCTTTATAAGCCCGTAAAGAGGGCCGAAAAATCCCCTTTCATATGTTTCATCCGACATTTCAGCCACCTCCCGACGAAAGCGCGATATCTATGGCGCTGTTTACGCTTCCCGCCGAGGCGCCCCCCATGATCCCGCCGGCAGATTCAGCACTTCTGAAGAATCCTGAGATAAGCTCCGAAAAAGCCTGTCCCACGACCGAACCGGCGTCAGTGCCTATAAGGAAGGAAATGAGCCCGATAAGGGCGACGATGGATACGACCGTGATGATAGCCGGTCCGTATTCCTTTAAGATGTCCTGCATTTACACCACCTCCTGACAAAAAAGATGCAGAACCATTGATGTGACAAATGATGTGACCTTTCATGAAAAGTGTAGGAGGGACTTTAGCAGGCTTCAAAAAAAATTGCAATAAAAAAAGCCAATATTTAATAAAGATTTTAAATACTGGCCTTTATATTTATAATTTTTTTAAAAAAGCGGAAGTGAAAAGCGAAGCATAGCTGTTTCGCATACGAGCGCCGCCAGATTGATAAATGAATTGCCGCACATCTTTCCGGCGCGAGTCCTAAGAAACAGCTATGCGGAGCAGTCCGGAGTGAGTTCTAAGGGGTAACTATGCCCCAGCCTTCTCTGCCGCGAGAATGTAGATCAGCGGTGAATTCCAATAGATTGTAACTTCGTTAGTAGAATAGCTCTGCGCGTTATCCGCATAGCATTTCATCGGGGCGAGCCCGAACAATATTGTCTTTGCATAGGAGTCGTCGAGATTTGAGTCGGGGCCGCCTACCAGCATCCCGGGTACCGCATGGCCTGCCGCTTCCGACGGTCTGTGGTGGGGATCCTTCGGAGAGAAGGTACCTTCGCCCGTGATATAGCAGTAACCAAGGCAATTTGCTCCGAGAAGATAATCGGTCTGCCTTTTTGCAAGAAGTGCAAAAGACTCATCTCCCGTGACCTTCGAATACATATAGAGCGCCATGGCGTTGTTTGCGATCGTCATATTGGAGCCCCAGGGGAAATCTTTTGAAAGGGTAGTATAATACGGTTCCTTCCCTGTCCTCTCCTTAAGATTCTCAGCGGTCTTTTTCAGACTCGAAAGTGCAAGCGCTGAAATATCGGAAATATTTCTGTCTTTAACATCCTTTGCCTTCGAAAGAACATAATCTGCATAGGTTCCGACGGATGCCCACCCAAGTCCTCTATTGATCTTTTCATCGGCGGCAGCTTCGGCTACTGCGGCGCGGTAACTTTCCGCTTCTTCAGCCGGAACGGAAAGGAAGAGTTCAGACGCGGCCCAGTACCTTTCATCCCTTGAAACAGCATCCGGGTATTCTCCCGTCTCTATCCCTTCGGGATTCTTAAAGCCGATACTATCACCGGTAATTGAGAGAAGATACTGATACGCCTTCTTTGCGGCATTTAAGCATTTTTCCGAAAAAGCAGGGTCAATGTCCTTATAAACCTTGGAGGCATGAGCCATAAGCGCGGAGAAGGTGCCTGTGGCAGTTTCGGAAATGGGGGAAAGGATGAGGGGAGCCGTGTCTGATGCCGCATCAATTTCCGTGTCGGGAAATACCGCGGTAGTCACCTTGTGATAAACTCCACCTGAGGCATCATCCTGCATCTTCAGCAAAAATTCGAGTTCATAACGCGCTTCATCAAGTATGTCAGGGATCTTGTTCCCGCTCTCCGGAATCCCCAGATCATCAGCGGAAAAGCCCGTATCCTCGTAGGTGATCAAAAGATCATATGCCGCCTTTGCTCCGGGAACCGTGTACTTTCCGTAGTCTCCCGCGTCATGCCAGCCTCCACTCACATCCTTTGTCTGATCGGTGCCGTATATGGTTGCTGGAGCGGTGTGGCAGGCCTCGTGCGAAAACTCATTATTATCCCCGAAAGTGACCTTTGTCCCGCAGCGCTGGGAATAGAGCATCCTGACCGAGTCATAAAGCGCCTTGTCATAAAGGTGGTCTCCGATCTCAAAGGGGAAAGAGCTCCCGAAGCCATCCACACATATGTAGTAATACCCGGGTGTCTCAAAGTCGGAAAAATCGCCCCTCTTTATGATCTGGCCCGCACCGTCCGAATACGTTCCATCGTCAAGGAGTCCCTCGTAGACCACAGTCTTCTTTTCAACGTCGCAGACATAGTATACCGATGCGTCGGGCGCTCTCTCTACGAAGACGGTCTTCTGAGCCTTTGGACTATATCCAAGCTGGTTGATGTTCACCTTCACATAATTGGGCAGCGCGTTTACAACCTGCGCGTTTGAAGCATCCTTTACCACAAGCTTTATATTATCAATATAGATGTTGTGAGGAGGGGTGTCAGGGTCCATGTCCTCAATACGCCCCATGTTGAAGACGAGACGCGGCGCGGGATCTGAATCCTCAGTCATCTCAAAGTCCTTTGAAAAATGAAGGACAGAAGGGGTAACATCGATATATTCCCCAACATAGGCGTGATAGTCCCCGCCATTCTTCTGAAGACGGTATTCCACCTTCCTCGCTATATCACTTCTTATGTCAAATGAATATGTATAGACGCATCCCGTTGAAAGGGCAAAACCGTCCCTGTACGCCTGGTTTGCGTAATCAACAACACCTATGTTCTTAATCTCACAAACAAGTTCTCCACCGGACACCTTAAGATTAAAACTTCCGCTCTTGGTATATTCCGAGAAGCCGCCCTTTTCCCCCGAGCTTGAATCAAACTGGATATTGATGATCTCGTCCCCGTTCTGAAGTGGCTTGACCTCTTGTCCCTGGGCCGCTCTCTCGACGTCGGAAACGAGGGCAGGTCCGTATGCTACAAGATTTCCAATCATGGAAGGTACTGCGCTGCTGCCGGATGATGAAGACGCCGGTGTTTTGTCACCATTCCTTCCCGCGCAGCAGGTACAAGTCAACGCCATTACTGATGAAAGGAAGATCGCTATCGCCTTTCCAGATCTTTTCATAATAAACCAATACTCCTTAAAGAATTATCGCTGCTGCCGCCTTTTCAAAGTCTTCATCCGGAAGAGCCTCAACCTCACCCTTGTCACAGAACTCCGCAACAGAGGGGTCTATCGGAAGCCTCGCAAGGACAGGTATCCCGGAAGCACCGGAAACTGAGTCAATATCCGACTTTCCGAATATCTCGAAGCGCTCCCCGCATTTCTTGCAGGAAAAATAACTCATATTTTCTATTATCCCGATTATCCTTATGCCCATCATAGAAGCCATGTTCCGGGCCTTGTTCACGATCATTGAGACCAGCTGCTGAGGGGATGTCACAAGGATTATACCTTCAACAGGGAAGGACTGGAATACTGTAAGCGGCACATCTCCTGTTCCGGGAGGCATGTCGATCAGAAGATAATCAAGCTCTCCCCATATCACGTCAGTCCAAAACTGCTTCACGGCGCCGGCGATCACCGGTCCTCTCCAGATCACGGGAGTCTCCTCATCGGGAAGGATGAGATTGATCGACATTATCTTTATCCCGCCCTTTGATTCCACCGGATGACTTCCGCCTTCCTCAGCATAGGCAGGTCCCTTTACCCCAAAAAGCTTAGGAATGGAAGGACCTGTGATATCGGCATCAAGGATCCCGACCTTGAAGCCCTGATTTTTGAGGCACCTTGCCAGCGATGAAGTAACATAAGATTTCCCGACGCCGCCCTTTCCGCTCATGACGGCGATAACATGCTTTATATTCGATCCGGGATTACCTTCCACGAGAAAAGACTGCTGCTGAGCCTCTTTTTCCTTTTCGACATCTTCCTTTTTCTTGCCGGAACGCTGAAGAACCCGCTCTGCAGCTTCTTTTGCCAGTCTTTCTTCTTCTGTCATTATTTCATCCTTTCAAATAATGTATCCCGTTTTCAGTGATCACCCCGGTGATGAGACTGTGGTCTGTCACATCAAATGCGGGATTGTAAACCTTGATATTTTCGGGAGCCATCCTTTTCTCATACCACATTTCAGTGACCTCCGAAGGTTCCCTTTCTTCGATCGGAATGTCGGCACCTGTCTTTATGCTTTCATCGATCGTCGACGTGGGAGCGCAGACATAAAATGGGATCCCATAGTGCTTTGCCGCAATGGCAAGAAGGGAGGTCCCGATCTTGTTTGCGGTATCGTAATTTGCGGCGATACGGTCAGCCCCGACAAAGATAATGTCGATCTTTCCGCTCTTCATAAGCGAGGAACTCATGTTGTCACAATTAAGTGTTGTATCGATCCCTGCATCTGAAAGCTCAAGCGCTGTGAGCCTCGCACCCTGAAGAAGAGGCCTTGTCTCATCGCAGTAAGCTCTGAAATTGACACCATTTTCATGAGCAATATACATGGGTGCCGTAGCTGTCCCATACTTAAGGCAGGCAAGACGCCCGGCGTTGCAGTGAGTGAGAACGCCGTAACCATCCTTGATGAGCGACGCTCCAAGTTCTCCTATCTTCTTTTCTATGACTTCCTCATCATCCCTTATTTTGACT
The DNA here is from genome assembly GCA_900313435.1 of uncultured Lachnospiraceae bacterium. Lineage (GTDB taxonomy): Bacteria > Bacillota > Clostridia > Lachnospirales > Lachnospiraceae > RUG306. The sequence continues at coordinate 14,005 of OMRF01000056.1, forward strand.
GCGTGCTCATAAAGGTGCTCGATTATGGCCGAAACATCATCTGTTTCTGATGCTTTGGCCTCTTTCATCATCTCAGAAAGCGCCCAGGAGAGGTTCACGGCAGTAGGGCGTGAGCTGTTTAAGTAATCTGCTTCCTTTTGAAGCTCAAGTAGAAAGGCATCTTTGTCCTTTTCCCCTATCGAACGTGAAAGGACAGAAAGCGCCATCGCCGCAAATACCCCGATGGCGGGAGCCCCACGGACTCTGAGCTTCTTTATTGCTTCATAAAGTTCCTCCCTTTTTGAGATATCGATGAGCTTTACCTCACCCGGGAGAAGGGTCTGATCTATGATCCTGACCGCTGTATTTCCTTCCGCAAACGCGACTGTATCTATTGAATCAAAGGCTTTCATCTTTTCTTCCTTCCGGTGCATAAACTCGCTTAATTCTATATCCTATTGGAAATGAATTCAAGTGACTTGGGATCAAGAGAAAGGGGTGCTTTTTTATTTCAAAGACTTTGTAGATTGTTCCTGTAGAAGAACTGGTAATCATATATATGGTAAGCTCCCCAAATTTATCAAATATCTCCAAACATCTCAAAATACCAGTTATTCACCTATATATCCTTTCGGCTTTAATATCCTGTTAAACCAACAGCTTATCCTGGAACCTTCGCAAGCTGTCCGGATCAAATCCCGCAGCTTCCAACAGAAGCTCCTGATTGGTGGCATAATTGGAATCGATATAATAGAAACCGGCGGCGATAACTTCGGGAACAACACCAAGGATCGTCTGTACACCCTCCTGCAATTCCGTTCCGTAGCCGTGTATCCGAAGATCCTCCTTCATTGATTCCACCAGCGCCATATACACTAGGGCAGAAGCGTTATAATCGCGGATAATATCGGTCCTGTCACACCCCAGCGCATAGAGGATAAGCGCCGCAATGATGCCGGTTCTGTCCTTGCCGCTGGTACAGTGGAACAATACCGTTCCCTCTTCTTCAAGGATAAGCCTGAAAATGCGTCGGATCGCATTACGCGACTTTTGGTCAACCGATATATTGTAATACATCTGCCTTACTTCATCGATCCGTGCGTACTCGGACAAATACCATGCTCGCTCATTCTCTGTCACACTGTTTTTGTACAGCCCTTTGAGAAAGTCCATTCTATCCGTTTGAACCTCTTCTGAAAGAGGGATGTTTTCATATCGGACACCCGGTATCCTGACGTCCGGACTCTTTTCTACTTCCTCTGCAGTCCGAAGATCGATCACCAGCGTAAGTCCTGCAACATTTTTCAGATAATCCGCGTCCTGCTTCGTAAGATTTGAGAGTGCATCGCTGCGGATAACCCGTCCCTTACATACTTTTCTTCCTCTGTCGCCCAAATATCCGCCTAAGTAGCGGGCATTTTTTACTGAGCTGAGCGGCAAACCGTTCCGGCGGATCACTTCCATTGCCTCATCAAATTCGGCATCTGTCAGCATTTCCGCGTATTGAACAGAGTCGTTACTATCTGCCCCCCTCTTTCTGATCTGCTCTTCCAGAATAAAATCAAATGCATTACAGCATATTTCTCTGATATCTCCGGGAATCTGATGACTTTCCTGATACTCCAGCAACAGGCGCAGACCCCTTATGATCGCATAATCTATATTCTGCCTCGCCACCCGGTACAGATACTGCATCGTGGCATAATTCGGTCTGGTAGGTTCTGCGAAATCCGAAAAATAAATGATCTTCTCAAGTATAGACATATCAGGCCTTGCAGCTACGTGGTATCTTATGGCGTTCAGGGCATCCTTGTCTTCCAATCCAAATTCGTGCTCCGCAATAATCGCGCCTATCTCGGCATGCAGGTTCTCCGGATAGCGGATACTGAAATCACCTATCTTATGTCCGTATTTTTCCGCAACGGCATACATTTCCTCCGTGCTCATGTCCTTTGCTACATCGTGCAGCATGGCCGTCTGCCAGGCAAGATCCCTGTCCACTTCGTAACAGTCGGCAAGTGATACCGCCATATCTGCCATACTGAGGGTATGACGGTATCTTTCCTCCGATTCAAAGCCCTTGACCTTTTCTATCAGTTCTTTTTTATTCATGTTCTTTTCCCGATGTATCCGTTTTAAAGGAGACAGAGAACCGTCCCTGTCTCCTGAGTCAACCTGTATTATACGGTCATCCTAATGCTATTTCAAATGTGAAGTCCCGGAAGAAAGCGCCTCCAAAAAACGCATATTTTCTTCATGTGTCTTTACGGAGATGCGATAGAACCCCTTTGAAAGGCCGGGGACGTTTTCGCAGTCCCTTATCAATATCCCCTTGTCTAAAGGAGACAGGGGACGGTTCTCTGTCTCCTTAAAAAGCAGGAAATTACAGTGGGAGGGATAGACCTTGAAGCCAAGGATTTTAAGACTTTCAGCCAAAAATCTTCTCTCTTTTTCGATTAAGGGATTTGCCTTTGTCTCGTAGGAAAGGTTTTTAAGGCAGTATCTTGCGGCTTCCCATGCGAAGGTTGAGATATTCCATTCGGGAAGATTTCTCCTTACCTTATCCGCGGTTTCCTCACAGGATGCGGCAATATATCCGATCCTGACTCCCGGGATCGAAAAGGTCTTTGTAAAGGAACGAAGGACAGTGACATATCTTTTTCCCGAAAGCCTTTTCAAATAAGACTCGCTGTCATCCCTTCCCGTAAACGGGAGAAAGCATTCGTCCATCACCAGCTCAGTCTTTGTTTTTTCGCAGACAGAAATAATATCAGAAAGGAGGCTGCTCTCGATCACGGCGCCGTTTGGGTTATTGGGATTTGTGAGAAAAATGATCCCGGGGCGCTCCTTTTCTATGGCGTCGATGATCCCGCAATCCAACAAAAAACCGTTTTCTTCCTTCAGCCTGTAAAAAACGATCTCACAATCCTCGCAGCCGTTCTTCAAGGCATAGATATATCCCGTAAAGCAGGGGACAGGCAAAAGCGCCTTTTTCGCAGAAAGTCCCTTTGAAAGCGCCATTATGAGCTCAGAGGCGCCGCCACCAAAGATTATGCATTGGGGTGGGATATTAAAAATCTCCCCCGCCATTTTGGAAAGGCTGCGGCTTTGAGGCTCAGGATATCTGTCAGCCTTTGATACCGAGGAAATAAGCGCATCACGAAGCCCCTCCGGCATCCCGAGAGGGTTGAGGCTCACTGAAAGATCAAGATCAATTTCCCTGTCATAAATATTGCCGCCGTGCACAAAAGATAACATAACAACTCCGAAATAAACATCAATCTGTTTGTAAGCCCTATGTCACCGGGCTTTACCGGCCTTATATCATCACCTATAAAGGGCTTTTCATAAAGCTTCCCAAAATAATAAGACGGTCCCCCAAGCCTTATGGAAAGCGCCCCCGCGGCAGCGCTCTCACACTGGGCCGAGTTGGGGCTTGAGTGGTTTCTTCTGTCCCGCTTCCATATGCGATAAGCGTTTTTTCCGTCATAGCTTTTTCCGCCAAAAAACGAAGATAGTATCATAAGAAGGGCTGAAAGCCTTGCGGGGATGAAGTTGAAAACATCATCAAGCCTTGCCGCGCAGCGTCCGAAATCAATGAACCTTTCATTTTTGTAGCCTATCATGGAGTCCATTGTGTTTACAGCCTTGTATATTATACCAAGAGTAGGGCCGCCGATGAAAAGAAAAAGTAAGGGGGCAATCACACCATCTGATGTGTTTTCCGCCACCGTTTCAACAGCTGCTCTTATTATGCCATCCCGCTCCAGCCTTTCCGTATCCCGCCCGACTATCATCTTAAGGCGCTGCCTTGCCTTTGAAAGATCATCTGAATTAAGCGCCTTCGAAACCGCCATGCTCTCTTTATAAAGGCTTTTTGCAGCAATGCACTGATATGAAACTATCATTTCAAATATTATTCCCAAAATGATGGACAGTCTGTAAAAAAGGATAGTAAGCACTGCCGCAGCGCCGGAAAAAACAAGGAGCACAATAAGCACGAGAAAGCCCCCAAGCCTTCTCTTTTTTTTAGGAGAGTAACTGCCCTTGTTGTATCGCTTTGTAAGTGCCCCGATCAGCCTCCCCATCAGCTTTACGGGATGGGGAAGGCAGTGAGGATCACCGAGCAAAAGATCGAGAGCTAAGCCCGCTGAAAGTGCCGTCAGGTGACAGCACAAAAGAATACCCCATTCCATTTCCCACCTGATAATCAAAAAAATCACCGCCGAAAAGCTCCGACAGTATAGTCATTATAGTGCCGCCGTGGACTATGAAGGCAGCAGTCTTACCATCCTTTATAAACGGAAGTGAAGCATTAAATGCCTTCATGACCCTTATCCTTACTTCTTCCCTGCCCTCACCTGACGGGAAGGGCATAGTCCCGCCGCTTTCTAACCACTCCTGATACTTTGGGTCATCCTTTAATTCAAAGAAACCCTTACCTTCAAATTCCCCAAAATCTGTTTCCCGAAGATCTTCAACTACCCGTACCTCTCTTTTCGGATAGATCAGTGCGCAAGTCTCAAGGCACCTCTTCATCGGACTTGAAAAGATAATGTCGGCCTTTGGGTAATTATTTAAAGAAAGCCCTGATCTTCCGACATCGGAAAGCCCTTCATCCGTTACCCCTACATACTTTTTTTCTTCATTACCCGGAGTCTCACCATGTCTTATGAGATAGATCTCTTTCATTTAATCCTCTCTTCTATCCCGGCCATAACCCTGAAAAAACACTCTGCTTCCTTTGCGATCTCAGAGACTATCCGTCCCGTAACCTCCCTCCATGACCTTTCGAAGGGATCTATTGGAACAATGCCATATCCAATATCATCCGATATCACTACGATGCGCCCGTCGATCGCACCTTCCTTTATCTTTGAAAAGATATCTTTTTTTATCCCACTCTCATCCATTCCGTTTAAAAGGTCTTCCCTTATCAAAAGATGGATATCGGAAAGCACGGGGATATCGGGGAATCTTTCTTTTGCAAATTCTTTCTTTCCCTGAAAGGCCCCGCCTGTTATCAGAATAATGTTCATAAGAACCTCCCAACGATCGTGAGTGCGGCAAGAGAACCTGAAAAAAGGCATTCCGATACGCAGAGGAACCACCCCTGGGTATCTCCCGTGATGCCGCCAAAAAGGCTTAATGTCCTGCTTCTGTAGAAAAGGAGAAATAGAATCGATATCGCTATCGAAACAATTCCGTACTCGCCTGTGAGATAGATACAAAGGGCACTTGAAGCGATCAGTTCAAGGATCAGTATAAAAACGACAACCCCCTTCCCCTTTGTGTCGGCTTCCTTTTTTGCCATCCCGTCCTCTCTTGCCTTTTTAAAGAGCACCACGGAAAGAGCGCTCAACGTACGTGAGATGAAGAATGAGAATAAAAAGGCCGTGAATGCCTTCTCTTCATTCTGGAGGCATGAAACAAAGGCTATGAATAACACCACAAGAATGATAGTCCTGATTATCCCAAATGCGCCAACATGGGGGTCCTTCATTATCTTAAGGCGCTCCTCCCTGTCTTTATATGATGAGAGAGCATCCGAAGTATCTATAAAGCCGTCAAGATGAAAGCCCCCGGTGATAAGGAGCGGGATAACAACA
>OMRF01000086.1 GCA_900313435.1 uncultured Lachnospiraceae bacterium
GCCAGATGGCTGAGTTTGAGAATTTCAGGAAGAGGACTGAAAAGGAAAAGGCAGATTCCTTTGACAGAGGTTCGAGAGAGGTTTTTCAGAAGATACTTCCGGTCATCGACAATTTCGAAAGAGGACTTTCCCAGGCACAAGAAGGAGACGCCTTCGCGGACGGGATGAAGATGATCTACAAGCAGCTTACGAAGATCCTTTCCGATATGGGGCTTGAGGTCATCGAAACAGAGGGAAAGGAATTTGACCCGAATCTTCACAACGCGGTGATGCATGTGGAGGATGAGGAACTCGGGGAAAACATTATAGCCGAAGAACTTCAGAAGGGTTATCAATATCACGGAATAGTAGTAAGACCTTCGATGGTAAAGGTTGCAAACTAGAAAGGAGTACACCATGGGAAAGATAATAGGAATAGACCTTGGTACGACTAACAGCTGCGTAGCAGTAATGGAGGGCGGAAAGCCCACAGTTATCACAAATCAGGAAGGGGCAAGGACCACACCCTCTATCGTTGCCTTCACAAAGAACGGTGAAAGGCTTGTCGGAGAGCCGGCAAAGAGGCAGGCTGTCACAAACGCGGATCACACCATAGCTTCCATCAAGAGGGATATGGGTACAGACCACGGTCGTTCAATAGACGGGAAGAAGTATTCACCCCAGCAGATCTCCGCTATGATACTTCAGAAGCTGAAGGCCGATGCAGAGAATTATCTCGGTGAATCGGTATCCGAGGCTGTTATAACGGTCCCCGCGTATTTCAATGACGCTCAGCGTCAGGCCACAAAGGATGCAGGAAAGATTGCAGGGCTTGAGGTCAAGCGTATTATCAATGAGCCTACGGCGGCAGCGCTTGCTTACGGTCTCGACAATGAAAAAGAACAGAAGATAATGGTTTACGATCTTGGCGGCGGTACCTTTGATGTGTCTATCATCGAGATCGGCGATGGCGTTATTGAGGTTCTCGCTACGAACGGTAACAACCGTCTCGGCGGCGATGATTTCGACCAGAGGGTTGTTGACTGGATGGTCTCTGAATTCAAGAGCAGAGAGGGCGTTGACCTCTCCTCTGACAAGATGGCTATGCAGAGACTGAAGGAAGCTGCGGGGAAGGCAAAGATGGAGCTTTCCTCAGCGACTACCACGAATATCAACCTGCCCTTCATCACGGCTACAGCCGAAGGTCCCAAGCATTTTGACATGGATCTTTCGAGGGCGAAATTCGAGGATCTGATCAGGGATCTTGTTGAGTCAACTGCTGTTCCGGTTCAGAACGCTTTGAAGGATGCGGGTCTCAATTCCTCCGACCTTTCAAAGGTCCTCCTTGTCGGCGGTTCCACAAGGGTTCCCTGTGTACAGGACAAGGTGAAGGCGTTGACCGGTCATGAGCCTTCAAAGACATTAAATCCCGATGAGTGCGTTGCCATAGGCGCGTCCATCCAGGGCGGAAAGCTCGCCGGAGACGCCGGCGCAGGTGAGATCCTTCTTCTCGACGTTACGCCTCTTTCTCTTTCTATAGAGACCATGGGCGGAGTCGCGACTAAGCTCATCGAGAGAAATACGACCATACCTACGAAGAAGAGTCAGATCTTCTCTACTGCCGAAAACAATCAGACTGCAGTGGACATCAACGTGGTCCAGGGCGAGAGACAGTTCGCGAAGGACAATAAGTCCCTCGGCCAGTTCAGGCTCGACGGTATACCTCCGGCACCCCGCGGAGTACCGCAGATAGAGGTTACCTTTGATATTGACGCAAACGGCATAGTCAATGTTTCCGCAAAGGACCTGGGAACCGGGAAGGAGCAGCACATTACGATCACCGGCGGTTCCAATATGTCGGATGCAGATATTGACAGGGCTGTCCGTGAGGCTCAGGAATATGAGGCTCAGGACAAGAAGAGGAAGGAAGCCATCGACACCAGAAACGATGCTGATTCCTTCGCAGGACAGACGGAAAATGCCCTTAAAGAAGTGGGCGATAAGATAGATGCCGCTGACAAGAGCGCAGTAGAGGAAGACATCAAGGCAGTACGCGATCTCCTTGAAAAGCATAAGGACGCAAACGAGATGACTGATGCTGACATAAATGAGATCAAGGCAGCGAAGGAAAAACTTGAACAGAGCGCTCAGAAGGTATTTTCAAAGATGTACGAGCAGCAGGCGGCTGCTGCCCAGAATAATAATAACCAGAATGGTCCGACCTCCGGATCCGGTCCTGACATGGGGCAGCCCCAGGGCGGCTCAGGCTCAGAAGGAGGCAATGCCGGCGGCGGTGATGATGTGGTGGATGCGGACTTCAAAGAGGTCTAATAGATAATGGCTGATCAGAAGAGAGATTATTACGAGGTTCTCGGAGTCGACAAGACGGCCGATGACAACGCCATAAAGAGCGCCTACAGGAAGCTGGCGAAGAAATATCATCCCGATATGAATCCCGGCGACAAAGATGCCGAGGCGAAGTTCAAGGAGTGCTCCGAGGCCTACGCTGTTCTTTCGGATCCGGACAAGAGGAGGCAGTACGACCAGTTCGGTCATAGCGCCTTTGACGGTTCACACGGCGGAGGAGGCTTCGACTTTTCCGGGATGAACTTCTCGGATATGTTCTCGGATATCTTCGGAGATTTCTTCGGAGGAGGTTCGAGAAGAAGGGGCGAGCCGCGAGGCCCCATGCGGGGGGCAAATCTTCGTGCTCAGGTCTCCATATCCTTCCAGGAAGCGGCCTTTGGTTGTGAGAAGGAGATAGAGATAGTCCTTAAGGAGGAATGTCCCAGCTGCAAGGGTTCAGGCTGCAGGGCCGGTACCGGAAAGAAGAAATGTCAGAAGTGCGGCGGAAAGGGTCAGATAGTAATGACCCAGCAGTCTTTCTTCGGAACGATCCAGAACGTGACCACCTGTCCTTCCTGCCACGGGACGGGAGAGACCATTGAATCACCCTGCCCCGATTGCAGGGGCACAGGCTTCGTCTCAAAGAAGAAGAGGCTTTCGGTAAAGATCCCGGCAGGAATTGACGACGGACAGGCAGTAAGGATCAGGGACAAGGGTGAGCCCGGCGAGAACGGAGGACCTAGAGGCGACCTCCTTGTTGAGGTTCGGATAAGACCTGACAAGAATTTTGCAAGAAGGGATTATGATGTTTATTCCGAGGCTTCCATCTCCTTCGCCCAGGCGGCTCTCGGCGGAGAGGCTATAATTGAGACTATAGACGGTCGTGTTTCCTATACAGTAAAGCCCGGGACCCAGACGGGAACAACCATCAGACTCCGGGGAAAGGGCATTCCCACATTAAGGAATCCGGATAACAGAGGGGATCATTATGTGACGCTCACGGTGTCTGTTCCTACCTCACTCAACAATGAAGCGAAGGAAGCATTAAGACACTTTGACAGCCTTTCGGGAAATACGCTGACTAATCCGCAAGCTCCAGGAAAGTCGGAAAAAAAGAAGAGAGGATTCAGGGACAAAGTAAAGAACGTCTTTGATGATGCGTAAATGAAATATTACAGACTTATCATAAAAACCACTGAAAGCAGGGAGGATGATATCGCCTTCCTGCTTTCTGAACGCTTCGGGATAGATTCCGTAGAGACAAGGGATAATGCCTTCTTTGATGACTCGGAAAGGGAGGGAGGGTTTTTCCCTGAGCTTCAGCCTGACCTTCCGGAGGATGACGGAAGCGCCGAGGTATTATTCTATATGGAATGCGATGGCACAAAGGACTTAGAACAAAAGAGGGATGAGACAATAGCCTCCGTAACTGAGATCCTGCTGGATAATGAAGAGATCCTTTGGGAGGAGGTTGATGACGGTGAGTGGAAGGATAAGTGGAAGGATTATTTTCACTCCTTTATGATAAACGACCTTCTGATAATGCCATCCTGGGAAAAGGAGGAGGATACACCGGAGCATGATAAAAGTATCCTGATAGATCCCGGTGTAACCTTCGGTACAGGGGCTCATGAGAGCACCCGGCTTGCCATAGAGGGACTTCAGAAATACCTGCGAGATGGGATGAGCTTTCTTGATATCGGGACCGGCAGTGGAATATTGATACTTGCGGCATTAAAATACGGGGCATCTTGTGCTGTGGCGACAGACATAGATCCATTCTGCGAAGAGACAGTCTTTGAAAATATGGAAAAGAACGGTCTTGAGAAAAACCTTGCGAGAGTCTTCACTGGAGATATCACAAAGGATATGGGACTGGTTGAAAAAGTCGGGAAGAATAAGTATGATATCTGCGCCGCGAACATACTTGCCGATATCATAATCCC
>OMRF01000154.1 GCA_900313435.1 uncultured Lachnospiraceae bacterium
AAGTACCGCACTTAAGTCAGGTGTTCCTCTCTCGGAACTTATATGCAGACCGGAACTTGATTATGATCTGATAGCTCCGATAGATGATAACAGACCGAGGCTTCCGGCTGATGTTACTGAGCAGGTAAATATAAATATAAAGTATGAAGGATATATAACGAGGCAAAAAAAACAGGTTGAAGCTTTCAAGAAACTTGAGAACAAAAAGTTATCCGAGGACATTGATTATTCCTCGATCAAAGGTCTTCGTCTGGAGGCGGCTTCGAAGCTTGATCAGATGAAACCGGTGTCGATAGGTCAGGCATCCAGGATATCGGGAGTAAGTCCCGCTGATATATCTGTCCTTCTTGTATATCTTCAGGCAAAGTAAGTATGAGTGGATTTACCGATTGTCTTTCACAGATGAATATAAGTATATCAGAAGAACAGCTCGATCTGTTTGAAAGATATTATGATCTTCTCATATCATGGAATGAGAAGATCAATCTTACTTCCATAACCGAAAAGGAAGATGTTTACTTTAAACATTTTGCAGACAGTATATGTGTTCTTAAGTATATGGATCTGTCAGATAAGAAGATCATCGATATCGGGACCGGTGGTGGTTTTCCCGGAATACCGATCAAGATCATGTGTCCGGATGCAAGAGTTACTCTTCTTGATTCGCTGCAAAAGAGAATCGGATTCTTAAATGAAGTGATATCCGATCTCGGACTGTCAGATATTGAGGCAGTACATGGAAGGGCAGAAGATATTGCTTTTGAAGATAGGTTCAGGGAAAAATATGATACTTGTGTTTCAAGAGCCGTTGCCAATCTTCGTACACTTTCTGAGTATTGTTTACCATTTGTAAATAATTCGGGATTTTTTATTCCGTACAAGAGTGGTAGTATAGATGAAGAACTTACCGAGGCAGGAAATGCGATATCGATTCTCGGTGGACAGACTGACAGAACTGAAAAGTTTTCTATCCCCGGTACGGACTATGAAAGGTCACTTGTATTTATAAAAAAGATCAAAGCAACAGATAAGAAGTATCCGAGAAAAGCAGGTACGCCACAAAGAAAACCTTTATAGCGGAGATTATCATGACAAGTAAAGACTTAATTGATGCATGTGATATACTTATAAAACTTGAGCAGGAGTTTTCTGCTGAGGAAGCAAAGCTGTCCGAAGTATCAGGAGAGCATGCGATGAGGATAGATGAGCTCGATCAGCAGATAACCACTTTCCGGAGAAATGAAGATGTGGACTTCCGTGTTTTCTCTCCGAGAAATGTGTCGACTGCCACATCGGAAAAGATCACTCTTCTTGAAACTGAAAAAAAGCAGCTCGAGCGTGAAAAGAAGGAAGCGGATAAACAGCTTAGGTACTATGCCGGAAAAACTGAGATGATTGGAAGAGTACTTGATCTTCTACGTGGAGATCTTAAGGAGGAATCCGAAGAGGATAGTCCTACTGTAAGAAACAGCCGCAATCCTTTTGCTTTTCTTGATGAAGATATAGAGGATGAAGTAATCGAAGATAAGGAAGATGAAGTTGCTGCACTATTCAGATCGGTCAAAGCCTTTGATAGGAGAGAAGCTTCTTCCGAAGAATTTACAGTTCAGAAACAGGATGATGAACCGGAGGTAACTACAGAACCGGTGGTAACTTATGAAGGAGTTCCTGTAGAAGATGTAGAACGTATCTGTCATAAGGTTGAGTTCTGCGAAAAGATATTCGGTAATGACAGGATAAGATGTAAACTTGAGATCAAGAATATCATCGCTGATCTTCGCGATCTGATCCGTGCATATACAAAATAGATTCTTATATGTTTCACGTGAAACATTTTTTATGATCACATCGACAAACACAATATAATGTTTCACGTGAAACATTTATGACCACATATTGATTTTCGATTCGTGAAACAAATCCCACATACTATATCACATACAATAATCAGGATTGAAAAACAACTATGTCTGTGAGATAATCATTAACGTCAATTTTTAATGATGACAGGGTCAAAAGGTCGGAAGCGATCATGTTTGTGTCATCTATAAATAAGGAAACAATTGTAGGAGTAAGTAATGGGAAAGATTATATCCATAGCAAATCAAAAAGGCGGAGTGGGTAAGACCACAACAGCCATTAATCTGTCGGCGGCTCTTGCCAAGCAGGGCAAAAAAGTTCTGCTCATAGACTGCGATCCCCAGGGAAATGCAACAAGCGGTTTCGGAATAGAGAAGAACAATATAGAGAACACTGTATATGAACTTATGCTCGGAGACTGTTCCGTTAAGGATTGTATCATCAAGGATGTACGCAAGAACCTTTCGGTAATCCCTTCGAATGTAAATCTTGCCGGAGCAGATATCGAGCTCATCGGTAAAGAGAAAAAAGAATTCATATTAAAGGAAGAGATAGATTGGGTAGTGAACGAATATGATTATATCCTGATCGCCTGTCATACGTCACTTAATACATTAACGGTCAATGCGATGGTCGCTTCTTCAACCGTACTTGTTCCGATCCAGTGTGAGTACTATGCACTTGAAGGAATCAGTCAGTTGATATATACGATCAATCTGGTAAGAGAAAGACTGAATCCCGTACTCAATATCGAGGGCGTGGTATTTACCATGTTCGATTCAAGAACAAATCTTTCGCAGCAGGTGGTGAACAATGTTAAGGAGAACCTGTCTCAGTATGTATTCGAAACGGTGATCCCGAGGAACATCAGACTTGCGGAAGCACCCAGCTTTGGTGAACCGATCACCGAATACGATCCGAGATCGGTAGGTGCCAAGAGCTATAACGATCTTGCGAAGGAACTTATTAAGAAGAACGCTAAGTAAATTGAAATAGATTTTCAAAGGAGAAATAATAATGGCAGCAAAAAAAGGACTCGGTAAAGGACTTGATACTCTGATCCCGAAGGGGGTAGTCGTAAGCGACAAACCGACGGCGAAGGAAAATACCAATGCCGCAAAGCCTGATCAATATGTAAAGATAACAAAGGTTGAACCGAATCGTAATCAGCCGAGAAAGAGATTCGATGAGGACGAACTTCAGGAACTGTCCGATTCGATCAAGCTTCACGGAGTACTGTTCCCTATACTTGTAGTCAATCGCGGAGACTATTATCAGATAGTTGCCGGTGAGCGCAGATGGAGAGCAGCCAAGATGGCGGGCCTTAAAGAAGTACCCGTTATCATCCGTGAATATACGGAAAAAGAGATAGCCGTAATCTCACTTATAGAGAACACACAGAGATCAGACCTTAACCCGATTGAAGAAGCAAAGGCATATAAGGCTTTGATCGAGGAACATAAGCTGAAGCAGGACGAACTGGCTGAAGAGGTATCCAAGAGCAGAACAGCCATCACCAATTCGATGAGACTCTTAAAGCTCTCACCCAATGTCCAGGACATGATCATCGAAGAAATGATCTCGGCAGGACATGCCAGGGCACTTCTGTCCATCGAAGATCCGGATGAGCAGTACGAACTGGCTCAGCGTGTAATGGATGAAAAGCTTTCAGTCAGGGATATAGAGAAGATCGTCAAGGCCAAGAACAAGCCCAAGATCGAAAAGAAAAAGAATGAAAAGCAGGAAGCCCTTTATCATGATATAGAGGAAAAACTGAAAGCAAGTATAGGAACAAAAGTCACAATTACCGCAAAAGGTGACAATGCCGGTAAGATCGAGATTGATTTTTACAACCAGGATGATCTGCAGAAGATATTGGATATGTTAATATAGGTACTTAAATTTTCGTCAGAAAATTTCAGTACGTAGGCCACGCCTCCACGAAGTGGCATTTAAATGGCGTGGCTCTCAAAAAGAAAAGGAGTATAATAATAATATGAATAATTCGATACTCGGAAGCATGGGAATATCAGATCCCGGAGTAATGATCATAATAATGCTGGTGCTTATAATTGTTCTTGCAGTTATGCTCGTATTCCTGCTGATCAGGTATAATCGTCTGGAGACAAGCTATCAGATGTTCATGAAGGGCAGAAAAGCAGAGAGTCTCGAGGAAGAGATCGGTGCGCTCTTTGATGATATATCAGGCATGAAGACCCAGATCGATAAAAACAAGAAGGACATCAAAAAGATAGTCGAGAATCTTCGCGAATGTTACCAGAGAGTCGGTATCGTCAAGTATGATGCGTTCAAGGAAATGGGTGGTAAGCTCTCGTTTTCGGTGGCGCTTCTTAATGATAATGAGACCGGATTCATAATCAACTCGATCCATTCGAGCGAAGGATGCTATGTATATACAAAAGAGATAGTAAACGGTGAATGCGCAATATCTCTCGGAGATGAGGAGAAGAAAGCTCTTACTCTTGCGCAGTCCGCAGAGGCTTATCAGTTCGATCTGTCATGAGGTGGATTTCACGAAGTGAAATTCGGAGTCCTGATGACCGGAAAATGTCATGAAAAAAGTAAATGTTAGCGAGCTTACCGGTGGCGAGTATCTTGCAAGTCCGGTAAAGCTGTCCGACAATCAAACATTGTTTTATGAAGGAACCTGTCTGTATATGAAGCATATAGAGACACTGGTTTCTTCCGGCATAAATGAGGTCGAGATCTTTGAGCCGACCACTCTTTCTCCCAAGGAAAAAATGGTCATTAAAGAGGAACTCAAGTCGGATTGTTCTAACAAGATCCATGATGTGATGGACAGGTATGTTACGTATGACAGTGGGATAGAAGAGATATCGGAAACGGCAAACGAGATCGTTGATGATATGTTTTCCCGTGAGGAGATCGTGGACAGAGTCTATGATATCCGCGAGAGGAACGGAGACCTTTATGACCACAGTGTTATGGTCGCATCACTTTCGATCATCACGGCTCTTAAGATGAACCTGTCCAAGCTGGAAGTGTATGATATAGGTGTCGGTAGCCTTCTTCATGATATGGGACTGAGATATCTGTCGGTTCCGTACCAGGATATCAATGTCGAAGAAGAGTTTGATCCCGAATCACTTTTCGAATACAGGAAGCATACGCTGTACGGATTTTCTTCCGTAGAGAAGGAAACCTGGATGAGCAATGAATCAAAGAAGATCATACTGTTCCATCATGAAAGACTCGATCGCAGCGGGTATCCGTTCAAGCATGTAGTCATGCCGATCAGTGTCAGGATAGTTGCGATAGCCGATGCGTTTGACGACAGGCTTTGTGGTATCGGAGTAAAGAGAGGCAACGTCAGACAGGCGATAGAGTACATCAGGAACGGTCGTGACTCATTATTCGAAGGCAGGATCGTTGACTATTTCCTTGAGTTCATTGCCGCATATCCGGTAGGAACGACGGTTATACTAAGTAACGGTGACGAGGCTATCGTCATCGAACAGAACGAGCATTTTACGGACCGTCCCAAGATCAAGCTTATAAAGGATCGGAGCGGTAAAGAATATGAAGAAGACAAACTGATCGATCTTCTCGAGAATGACGAGTTATCGATCGATTATGCCAAGGAGCGATAATGCATAAGTATTTACGAGCCGTAGGCTTTTCCAAGATAGATAATAAAAAAGAACTTAAGGATATGCTCAATGATGTGATATCCAGTCCCAACAGAAAGGACTACGTTGAGACCGGAAACTCCATCATGGTCGAGTATTCCAAGAACTATTGTCCTTCGTGTGGGATAACTCTTCGCGGAGAGTATGATGATGAGAATAATCTTACTCTTGATTTTTATTACCCGTTCGCATCGGGTGTGGAAGTGTCAACAACGGAGGAGCTTTGCATAGAGCGTCATGCCGATAAGGAATCCTTTGCTGCGATGTGCGAAGACTGCCGTCTCGGTGCGACCATCATATACTACGTACAGAACGGCATGGCAGTCATGAGGAAGATGTCGGAGACTGGAAAAGATCAGCTCCAGGCATCGACATTCCTGTCAGCATTGTCACTCGGCGGCACGATAATGCTTCCGATCAAGAAGGACAGAAAGCAGCAGGAAAAACTGGACAAGGCTTTTGCGGACAGGAGCAAGCGCATGTTCGCTGCCAGAAAAGGCGACGAAGAAGCGATCGAACAACTGACGCTCGAAGATATCGATACATACAGTTCAGTATCAAAGAGGATCATGACGGAGGATGTATTTTCGATCGTGGATACGTACTTTATGCCCAACGGAGTTGAATGCGACCACTATTCCGTTCTCGGTCTGATCACCGGTTTTACGCTTGAGACCAACGCACTTACATCCGAAAAAGTATACTGCTTCACGCTCGAGTGTAACGGCATACCTATAACCACATGCATCAATGAAAAAGATGTACTCGGCGAGCCGCAGATCGGTCGCCGCTTTAGAGGAAACATCTGGCTTCAGGGTGAAGTCAGAATGTAAGATCGTCATTGTAAGCAGACCGCAATCTGTGATACAATATATATTTGTAATCGGTCCACGTAGCTCAGCTGGATAGAGCACTCGCCTCCTAAGCGAGGGGTCGGAGGTTCGAATCCTCTCGCGGACGTTTTGAGGAGCCTGTCCGGGCTCCTCTTTGCATGTGAGGCGCTCTTTGATCACATCAAGTCGCCTTTTATCTGTCAAGGAGAATAACTATGTTAAGCCTCACTGATTGAGTTTTTTATCCTCTTGTTATGTATTGATTATTATAGTTTTACCATTATAGATATGGTAAAATATATACGGAGGATTTGTTATGATTTGCGTA
>OMRF01000256.1 GCA_900313435.1 uncultured Lachnospiraceae bacterium
AAGACTCTCAAGACCCCTGTGAACAAACCCTACTGAAGGAACCACGTCTATTACGGTCTCATCCTCCAATACGAGATCCAGGTGGATCGGCTCCGGGAGCACGGGATGCTGCGGTCCGAAAGGTACAACGCTTCTCTTTGCCATTACTCTGTATCCTCCTTCGGAACCTCCGAAACGCCTTTCATTGCTTCGGGAACTGCGCCCGGCACCAGGGTATCAGGCTGACGGACAAGCTTTGCTCTGTCCTCCTCGGAAAGGAAGGGCGTCTGCGCCTTTATCCTGTATAGTCTTCTGTGGTAATCCCTCTTCATCATCTTTACTTCCACGCCGAAGAGCTCCTTCATCTCGTTCTCGTAAAAGTCGGCAGCGGAATAAAGCTCTGATATGCTGGGAACAACGGAATTAATAGGGCAGTTGACCCTGAGCGTTTCAAAGTCAAGCGTCTCATCATCCGCGAATGAATAAGAAAGTTCATAGTGTCCGTCACGAAATGCCGCGCAGATCTGGGAAAGCCTCCAGCCCTTATTCTTTCGAACAAGCGCGTTCTCAAGAAGGTCAGCAAGCTCGATCACGATTATCTCATTTTTCATGAGCCTTCACCTCCTTCAAGATGCCCGATCGAAAGGGGCTGTTTATTCTTCAACTGAAGATATCTCTCTTTGAAGAGACCGACAGCAGCGACGACACCATCGATAATAGACTGCGGTCTTGCCGCACAGCCCGGAACATATATGTCTACAGGTATAACCTTATCTGCTCCGCCCATCACATTGTAGGCCTCTTTGAATACCCCGCCTGTGCAGGCACAGACGCCGACCGCGACTACCACCTTCGGATCTGACATCTGATCATAGATCTGCTTCACAACCGGCGCGTTCTGCGCATTTACGGCTCCCGTGATCAGGAAGATATCCGCCTGCATGGGATCACCGGTATTCACTATCCCGAAACGCTCCACATCATAGACCGGAGTCAGGCAGGCAAGAACCTCGATATCGCAGCCATTGCAGCTTGACGCGTCATAGTGGAGAAGCCAGGGTGAACGTGTTATGTCCGCCATCTTTTCACCTCACTATCATCAGCACGAGCAGATTGACTCCGCAGGAGCAGAGCGTGACAGCCCATGTCAAAGTCAGCATCCTTTCCCAATGAACACGGGCGGATGTGTTGTCAATAAGTATCTCAAGGAAATATGTAAGAAGTACCACGCCTACTCCCACAAGCCCGGAGATCAACGGCGCTGAGGAATTCCTGATGAAGAGGAATACAATGCCCAGAAGGAACACGGTCTCATACCATTCCGTCACGTTGAAGATTGCAAGATTCCTTCCGCTCATCTCCGAGGTCAGACCCTTTACAAGCTCCTGATGGGGATGATGAGAAGTACTCTCGTCAAAAGGTGATTTCCTCATCTTGATCGTAAGTATGAATACGAAAGCGACGAAGAAACCGGGGATTATCATTATCGGTGAGACCGGAGAGTTATATATCGCCGCCGAGTCAAAGGAACCCACCGCAAGATAAAAGCCAAGTGATGTCAGAAGTATCGCGGGTTCGTAAGACATTTCCTGTATAAGCTCCCTCTGCGCTCCAAGTGAGGAGTAGGGGGAGGTGGTGACGCAGCCTGCAAGATAAAGGAACAGGGCTGCCGTCGATGACATGAGGAAGCACATCAGCATGTCGATACCGAAGAAGAGCATGGCTCCCGTGAAGATAATGAGGAGCATGTAGGTCATGAGCAGAAAACCCTGCGCCCGGGTGACCTGAGAACGCTTCTTCTTGAGAAGCTTTGAAAGGTCGTAAAAAGGCTGGAGCAGCGGAGGTCCCACGCGCCGCTGCATGCGGGCTGAGATCTTTCTGCCGATCCCTTCAAGAAGCCCTCCGATGAAGGGGGCGAGAACTATATACGCGATTGCGTAGATAAACCGGATAGCAAGCGGTGAAAGCATCAGAACGCACCTCCTATCACTCTTGAGATCATTATGACGAGAGCCGCCAGAGCGATGAGCTGCGAAGGTATCATCAGCTTTCTCTGTCCTATCTTATGAGCAAAGTAATAATTCGTGAGCCACAGCTTTTCCTTCTCGCCGTAGGAATCGGTATAGCTGTTGTCATAATCTTCGTTTATACCACCCATGTAGGCAAGCTTCTGTTCAAAGGGCCGCTTCCTGTTGGCGAGGAAACAGACTATCGGGACCGCGAAGGTGACACCGAC
>OMRF01000053.1 GCA_900313435.1 uncultured Lachnospiraceae bacterium
ATGATAGATAAGAGAGAGAGAAAAAAAAGGAAGCTGTGGCAGGGGATATTTTTGTCGGCTGTCGGTGCTGCTGTCATCGTTTTTGCTGTTATCGGGCTAATGTTTTGGGCGAGGCCCACGAGGTCCTATGTTGAGAAGAGAGATCTGGCATCTCTTCCGAAGCTGACCATGGAAGGCCTGTGGAACGGGGATTACTTTGACAAGGTTTCCACCTGGTATTCCGAGACCTATCCTGCCAGGGATGCGCTCCTTACGGCGCACTCAAATCTCGAGCAGGCCTATGGCATCAGGACGATGACTATTGTAAATCAGGCCAACGCGAAGGGAGACGATATCCCGGATGCCAATACCGGTGTCGCACCCGCACCTCTTATCGTTGATGACAAGACAAGTGCCGCAAAGACGTCCGCGGAGACCTCATCGGCAACATCACAAAAAACTGAGCCTTCCGGAACATCTCAGGCGACATCATCGGCTTCTTCCGCAGCTCCTGAAGAGCCCGCGCAGACTGAAGATCACGCGATCACGGTGACTCCCGAGACTGCCGGCGAGATTCTGATCGCCGACGGAACAGGTTTTGAGATGTTCTACTTCAATCAGGCAGGCTCAGATGCCTATGCCTCAATGATAAATACCGTGCGTTCAAAGCTTCCTGCCAGTACGACGCTCTATGACATTATCGTTCCCAATTCCTCAGGAATCTGCCTTTCCGAGGATGTGCAGAAGCAGGTTGGCGTTTCCGATCAGAAGAAGGCCATCGAATATACTTATTCGAGGATAGACCCTTCGGTAAAGACTGTCCCTACCTTTGAATCGCTTAAAAATCACAACGGCGAATATATCTACTTCAGGACGGATCACCACTGGACGCAGCTTGGAGCTTATTATACATACAGGGATTTCTGCAAGGCGAAGGGCATCACACCTCACAATAAAACGGATTATCAGACCGCGGCCTATCCCGATTTTCTTGGCAGCTTTTATTCTTCAAGCGGCCAGTCGCCCGCGCTTGCCGCAAATCCCGATACGGTTGAGGTATTTATTCCCATAGCGACGAATACCTTTACCTTTACGACAAAGGACGGTACCCAGACGAAGTGGGACATAGTTCATGACGTGTCCGACTACAAGAGCGGTCAGAAATACTCCGCTTTCATCGCAGGCGACCAGCCCTTCTCAGTCATTGATAATCCGAATATCTCGGACGGGACCTCCTGTGTCCTTATCAAGGAGTCTTATGGGAACGCTTTTGCACCCTTCCTTACGGATCACTACGATAAGGTGTATATCGTGGATTATCGCTATTACAAGGATGATCTCACCGCGTTTGTGAAGGATAATAATGTGACAGATGTCATCTTCCTGAACAATGACCAGTTCCTCCTTGTAAAGAGGTCTGCGGACATGAATGCGCTGTTCAAGTGATGGAGATTGGAGTCTTTATAAGATGACAACAGGTGAAAAGATTTACAATGTCTTAACTGAAACGCCGGTTGGAAAGATCATAGCAGCGGCTTTGATCGTCGTGCTCACGTTTTTGATATACAAGCTCCTCATACGTTTTCTGGCATCGAGATATCAAAAGATAACAGACACTATGGCCGATTCCGCGCGGACGAGGACATATTTCAAGCTTGCGAAAAGTGCCATCAGGTACGGCCTGCTGCTTTTTGTCGTCTTGACGGTGCTCTCTGTCTTTGGGGTAAACCTCTCCTCACTTCTCACGGGGGTTGGACTTTTTGCAGTCGTGATCGGCTTCGTAATTCAGGATGCTCTCAAGGATATAATAAGAGGGACGACAATCGTAGCAGACAAGTTCTTCAGCGTCGGTGATGTAGTGGTCTACGGAGGGATCACGGGAGAGGTCATTTCCTTTGGCCTCGCCTCTACAAAGATCAGGGATCTGGATGACAATTCCGTTCTTGCCATCGCAAACCGCCGCATCGAAGAGATAAAGGTGCTGACGGAGCTCCAGCTTCTGCGTCTTCCGGTGCCTTATGACGAAGATACAGAGAAGGTCAAAGAAGTGATGCTCATTATCGATAGCAAAGTTAAGGAACAGCCTGACATCAAGGATTTCAAATATGAGGGCGCAAATCATTTCAAAGACTCATTTGTAGAGCATCTTCTGAAGTACTGGTGTGACCCCGCCTTTCGTGACCGGGCGCGCCGTCAGGTGCTGAAGGTCATCATTGAAGAGTTTGA
>OMRF01000051.1 GCA_900313435.1 uncultured Lachnospiraceae bacterium
CTCAAAAAACGATGGAAAGCCCAAAATGAAGCCGTCCCTTCCTTCTAATAACGGTCAGCTTTCCCTTTTCTCCCTTGAAAATAATCAGGGTTACATCATGACAGAAAACGAAAAGCGTTCCATTGACATGGTCAAAGCTTTAAAGATAGATGAGATAACTCCCGTAGACGCGCTTAACAGGCTTTTTGAATTAAAGAAACTTTTGGATTTGGAAGAAAATGGAAGAAAATAGAAAGATCAGACTCCTTTCAAAGGAGACCATAGACAAGATCGCTGCCGGAGAGGTGGTAGAGCGTCCCTCCTCTGTAGTAAAGGAGCTTGTGGAGAATTCCATAGATTCCGGCGCGAAGAATATCACCGTCGAATGGAAGGACGGAGGCATTAGCTATATCCGGGTAACGGATGACGGCTGCGGTATCGAAAAAGGAGAGCTGAAAAACGCCTTTTTACGCCACTCGACATCAAAGCTCATTTCAGCAGATGAGCTCTTATCAATAAGCACCTTAGGCTTTCGGGGCGAAGCTCTCTCCTCAATAGCCGCGGTCTCAAAGACAGAGGTTTTTTCAAAGACAAAAGAATTAGTCCTCGGTGCGCATTACAGTATCGAGGGAGGAAGTGAGATAGTCTGTGAAGACTCAGCCTGCCCCGACGGCACCAGCGTGTTCGTCCGGCAGCTCTTTTACAACACTCCCGCAAGGAGAAAGTTCTTAAAATCCCCAATGACAGAGGGAAATTATATAAATGAAGTCGTCTCAAGGATAGCACTTTCACATCCCGATATATCCTTTTCACTGAAGGCAGGAGGGAACGACAGATTTTTCACTTCCGGAAACGGAAGTCTTCTTGATGCGATCTACAGGATCGAAGGAAAGAGCGTGGCATCTGACCTTATCAAGATATCACACAGGGAAAATGAGACAGGATGCTTTGGTTTTTTAGGGCGGGAACCTCTTGAGCGTGCCAACAGAGCAAAGGAGATCTTCTTTGTGAACAAGCGCTCCATCAGTTCAAAGCTTCTTTCAAAAGCTGCTGAGGATGCATGTCAGGGCTATCTCATGCTGCACCGTTATCCCTATATCATTCTTTTCATAGATATTGACGAAGCTCTTGTGGATGTGAACGTGCATCCCAGAAAGGCAGAGGTCCGCTTTGGTGATGAAGGAAAGGTTTATAACGCAGTATACAACGCTGTGAAAGAAGCTATAAGCTCGATCGAGGACATATCCCCTGTAAAACTCTTTTCGATCGAAGCCTCCTCCATAGACGAAGCCGCTCCCATAGAAGATAAACCTAGGATAGAAGAGAAGGCTCAAACAAAAGAGGAGACTCCCACAGAAGAAAAGGCTCCAGAAGTCTTTGAAGAGAAGCGTTTTGCCGAATACAAGGAAAGGCTTCTTGCCCAGGAGCGGCCTCTTTCTTTTTCGGAAAGTGAAAAGGACAGGCAGATATCTTTTGTTTCTTCCGAGGCAAGAAAGGAGCATAGGATAATAGGACAGATCTTTAAAACCTATTGGATCGTCGAGTATGACAATGATGTTTACCTCCTCGACCAGCATGCCGCCCATGAAAAGGTACTCTATGAAAGGACGATGCGGCTTCTTGAAAAGAGGGAGGTCTCTTCTCAGAACCTTAATCCTCCCATCGTGATCTCCCTTTCTCCTGTCGAGGAGGATATACTTTCGACCTGTCAGGAGGCCTTTGAAAGTATTGGCTTTCAGATCGAACCCTTCGGCGGCTCGGAGGTAAGGCTTACAGCCGTGCCTTCAAATATGTTTGAGGTAGACCCTAAGGAGCTTTTCATCAGT
Source organism: uncultured Lachnospiraceae bacterium (assembly GCA_900313435.1). Taxonomy (GTDB): domain Bacteria; phylum Bacillota; class Clostridia; order Lachnospirales; family Lachnospiraceae; genus RUG306. The sequence goes on from OMRF01000051.1 coordinate 1,806, forward strand.
ACTCTTTCCGGTCTTTCCTCTGCTGAAGGAAAAGCCGTTGACGAGACCGTACTCATCAGGGTCGCGACCATGTCCTGCAAGGCCGCTATCAAAGGCAATACCGTTATTTCGGAGACTGAAGCCAGGGCTCTTATCGATGAACTCCTTCTTCTCGAAAATCCTTATCATTGTCCTCACGGACGACCTGTAATGATCAGGCTCTCCAAAGAAGAGCTTGACAAGCGCTTCAACAGGATAGTGAACGTATGAATGAAAACAGTCTCATCGTGATAGCCGGTCCCACGGGGATAGGGAAGAGCGCTCTTGCGATCTCGCTCTGCAAAAAGATAAACGGAGCCGTGATCTCAGCCGATTCAATGCAGGTATATAAGGGTCTTGATATAGGAACTGCAAAGATCAAAGAGAGTGAAAAAGAAGGTGTTCCCCATTTCATGATCGATGTGGCTTCTCCCGGCGAAGAATATTCAGCCGCCCGCTACAAGGAGGATGCGAAAAAAAGCATAGAGTATTGCCGGAAGAACTCCCTTATCCCTGTGCTCTGCGGCGGTACCGGCTTTTATATTAACGCGGTCCTCTATGATACGGAATTTCCGGGGGAAAATACTGATAACGATCATTCAGCATATCTTGACGACTATCTCAAAAAGAACGGAAAAAGCGCTTTTCATGAGCTTTTGAAGGAGTGCGACGAAAAGTCTTATTCTCTCATACACGAAAACAATGTAAAGCGCGTTAAAAGAGCGCTTATGTTCTACCATGAAAACGGCTTTCCAATATCCGCTCATAATGATTCTGAGCATCTGAACAAAAAAAGCCCCTATGATTATTCATTTTTTATAATGACAGATGACAGAGCGGCAATGTATGAGAGGATAGATAAGAGAGTTGATAAGATGATGGAGGAAGGCCTCTATGCTGAAGTAAAAAGTCTTTACTTAAGCGGGTTTCGCCAGGACGATAATTCAATGCTCGCGCTTTCCTACAGGCAGCTCATGGATGCGATCGAGGGAAAATGCACACTGGATGAGGCCATAGAACGGATCAAGAAAGAGACCCGCCATTATGCCAAACGGCAGATGACGTGGTTCCTCCGACAGTCTCCTTCGGATTCTGTCATGATAGACACTGCGCTTTTCTCCCATGACATAGAACGGGAAACCGAATTTGTCATTGACTGCATAAACAAAAAAGAAGGGTAAGCTGATGGGTATTGATGAAAACAATTTTCTTGACTACAAGAGCTTTGGTATAGATGAGAATGTCATTTCCTTCGGGAAACTGGTTGAAGGCTCTCTGACGGAGCGTTTTGATGCCATCGAGAGCATCGCGGAAAAAAACTCTCTTAAGGTGCTTTACGCAATGCAGAAAAACCGCGTGAGTACTGAATGCTTTTCAATGAGCACGGGCTATGGTTACAATGACTACGGGAGAGATACGCTTGAAAAGGTTTACAGGGACGTATTCTCCGAGTTTCAGGATCCGGATAAAGAGAAATATGATGCCCTGGTCCGACCTCAGATCACCTGCGGGACTCATGCCCTTGCCCTTGCCCTGATTTCAAACTTAAGACCGGGCGATGAGCTCTTTTCTCCGGTGGGGCAGCCCTATGACACGCTGCTCAACGTGATAGGCATCAATCCTTCAAAAGGCTCTCTTATGGAGTACGGGATAAGCTACAGCGAGTCACCTCTTATAGACGGGAGGTACTTTGACTTTGAAGACATCAAACAAAAGCTTAATGAAAAGACGGCTCTTGTTACGATCCAGCGTTCGAGAGGTTATGCTGCAAGAAAGACTCTGACGGTCGACGAGATAGGACAGCTGATCTCTTTCATCAAAGGCATAAAGCCTGACGTTAAGATAATGGTTGATAACTGCTACGGAGAGTTCACCGAGCTTCACGAGCCCCTTTTCGTTGGAGCGGATCTTCTCGTGGGATCACTCATAAAAAATCCCGGCGGCGGTCTTGCTCCTGTAGGCGGCTATCTCGTGGGCAGAAAGGATATGATAGAAAATGCAGCCTTCCGTCTTACCTCTCCTGGGTTGGGGAAGGAGGTCGGGGCCTCCCTCGATATGACAAGATCCTTCATGCAAGGCTTTTTCTTATCCCCGGAGATCACTAAGAACGCGATGAAAACGGCGGTGTTCGCAGGGAATTGTTTCTCACGTCTCGGTTTTCACGTTTCACCGGATGATAACGAACAAAGAAGTGATATCATTGAATCCATAGACCTTAAGACCAGGGAGGCTCTCATTGCCTTCTGCGAAGGGATACAGGCTGCAGCGCCGGTAGATTCCTTCGTCATTCCGGAGCCTTCGTACATGCCCGGCTATGCTGATGATGTGATAATGGCCGCCGGCGCCTTCGTTCAGGGCTCTTCGATAGAACTGTCCGCGGACGGGCCTTTAAGAGATCCTTTCAGGGTCTTTCTACAGGGTGGTCTTACATGGCCGCAAGGTAAGCTCGGAGTACTTATGGCGCTTCAAAAAATGTATGAGCGCGACCTTTACGATAAGTCGCTGTTGTGCTAAACTTCACAATGATTTTTTGTGATTATCTGAAATAGAGGAGTTAAAATGCAAAACGGCTTTGGCATTGACATGGGAACCGGGAATCTGAAGATCTTTGACAGATCAAAGGGGATTGTCACCGCCGAAAAAAACACCATAGCCATAGTCGGCAAAAACCGTATGTATGCTTATGGGGATGAGGCCTATTCCATGTATGAGAAGGCCCCCGAAGCCATAAACGTTTCATTTCCCATAGTGAACGGGGTTATTGCCGATTTTGACAATATGCAGACTATGCTGCTTTCAATGCTTGACGAAAAACTCTCTGCCCACGTCAAGGGCGCTGACATCGTCATAGCAGTACCTACCGACATCACGGAGGTTGAGAAAAAAGCCTTCTATGATATCTTCGCAAAGACAAAGATCAAGGCAAGATGCATCCTTCTCTGCGAAAAACCGCTTGCGGACGCACTCGGCATAGGTCTCGACATATCAAAGCCTACGGGTATAATGACGGTTGACATGGGAGCGGATACAACGGAGATCTCCGTCATATCCCTTGGAGGAATCGTTCTCTCGAACCTCATCCCCTTCGGCGGGAACAAGCTTGACGAATCCATAGTCACTTATCTCAAGAGAAAATTCAATCTTATTATCGGTATGAAGACCGCGAAGGAACTTAAGGAAACTATAGGAAGCGCGATGCCCGAACGAAAGGATCAGATGACGGTAGTCGGACGTGATGTGGTTTCAGGGCTCCCCATAGAGATGTCCCTGAATTCCGATATCATTTATGAGGCGATAAAGGATGACCTTACCTCCATCTCAAACTCCATCAGGATGATCCTTGAAAAGGTACCTCCTGAGCTGGCGAAGGACATAGTCCACTCCGGAATCTATCTTACGGGAGGAAGCTCAAGCATAGACAGGGTGTCCGAGTTCGTAAAGTCGATCACGAACATCGTCGTTAATATTGCGCCGGAAGGGAGCCTCACCGCAGCGATGGGCCTCGGAAAGGTAATTACCGAAGAGGATTGCAGGCGGTATGGCTATGGCATCAGTTCAAGGATATTCCGGTAAGAAGGATTAGATAAATGCCTGTAAAGAAGAAAAATCCGATTCCCATACAATACATACTTTTCATCCTGACGGCCATATGTGTATTGCTGCTTTTCTTTTCATATGCCTCGGGATTTTCGGGCGGAGTCCTCACTGAGGCTGCCGCTCGTATTTTCGTGCCAATGGAAAAAGGCATCACCTATGTGGCGGATGGAATAAAAGAGAGTGTCAGCGAGCGAAAATCAAAAGAGGCTCTTCAGGAGGAAAATGAAGCGCTCCGGCTCGAAGTCAACTCTCTTCGGGAGGAGCTTTCGAAGGATCAGCTTGATCAGGCCGAGCTTGAACGATTAAGGAATCTGATGGCTCTCAAGGATACCTATTCTAATTACGAGACCACCGGAGCCCATGTGATAGCAAGGGGGCAGAACAACTGGTTTTCATCCTTTACCATCGACAAGGGAAAAGCGGATGGGATAGAAGTTGATATGAACGTGCTTTCCTCAAAGGGACTTTGCGGAATAGTTACGGAAACCGGCGATCATTTCGCAACTGTGAGAACGATAGTAGACGACACCTCAAATGTAAGCGGAATGGTCGTTACCACACAGGACATCCTCATTGTCTCCGGAAACCTGAAGGTGATGAATGAAAGCCAGATGATCAACTTCTCTGGTCTTGTTGATATGGAGGATGCCGTAAAGCAAGGTGATCCCGTTGTTACAAGCAGCCTCTCGGACAAATTTGTTCCTGGTCTACTGGTAGGTTATCTTACTGAGATCAATGAAGATCAGAACAGACTCACAAAGTCAGGAAAGATCACTCCTGTATCTGATTTCAGACATATTTCCGAGGTTCTCGTGATCCTCCAGAAAAAGGAAACACCTAAAGAGGGTGAGGTTAAATGAGCTCCCTTCGTCACATTTTAAAGAAAGTACTGATAACCGCAGGTCTTATCGCCCTTGTATTTCTTCTTCAGGAATCGGTATTTCCGCACCTTGCTCTTGGCGGGATCACTCCAAACTGTATCATCATCCTTGTCTGCTTTGCAGGCTTTTCGAGCGGGGCCTTGGAGGGTATGCTGGTTGGCTTTTTTTCCGGAATACTCCTTGATCTCATGCACGGACAGTGGTTCGGGATGTACGCCCTCATTTATCTCTACATAGGTTTTTTGAACGGTGCGTTAAGGAAATTCTTCTTTGGAGAGGATCTGAAACTCCCCCTGCTCTTTACGGGGCTTTCAGACATAATTTACGGCTTTATCATCTATTTTTTCATATTCTTCACGAGGCAAAAGACCGACGCGCTATTTTATATCAAGAGCATCATAATCCCGGAGGCAGTATATACAATGCTCGTCACTATAGCTCTGTATGTGCCGCTGCTTTTGATATACAGATTCATGGCAAAACAGAAACAAAGGGAGACAAAGATAATTGTCTGAGTTTTTCGAACTGATAAAAGAAAAGTTTTTCCGGAACAGGACTGCCGTGATCCTCACTGTATTTCTGTTGTTTTCTGCCGTCCTTGTGGGGAGGCTCTATTATCTCCAGATAATGAACGGGGAAAAATACCAGAGCAGCTATAACCTTCTGACCGAAAGAACCGAAAGTCTGCCCGCAACGAGAGGGAATATCTATGACAGGAACGGAGTCCTGCTTGCCTACAACAGGCTTTCATACTCGGTTACGATAAAAGATTCCGGCTCCTACGAGACTACAAAGAAAAAGAATGAGCTTCTGAACGAGGAACTCTATCAGATCATCTCGAATCTTGAACGATGCGGGGATGATATAGACAATGATTTCGGGATATCAATGATATCCGACGGAAATTACCGTTTCAAATCCTCGGGAACTTCTCTGCTCCGTTTCAGGGCTGATGTGTTCGGGCATTCTTTAGCCCATGATCTTGCCTACAACAAGACCGCAGGCTTCGACGAGAAAACGGCCTCTGCAGATGACATCATGAAATATCTTTATGAAAAGCGGTACAGTATCTCGGACAAGTACGAAGAGTCCATGCGTTACAAGATATGTGTCGTTCGTTACGCAATGTGGCTGCATCAGTTCCAAAAATATATCGATACCGTTATAGCGACCGATGTCAATTCGCGCTCCGTGGCTTATATCAAGGAAAATCAGGCAACACTCACGGGAGTGGATGTCAGAGAGGATTCCATGCGCCAGTATGATTACGCTGAGTGCATGTCAAATCTTATCGGCTATACCGGCACGATCTCCGCTGAGGAGTATAATGCCCTGATCGAGGCCGACCCGGAGAATAAGAACAACTATTCCCTTACAGATGTTGTCGGTAAGAGCGGTATAGAGCAGTATCTGAACGAACAACTTTCGGGAAGGAAGGGGAACGAGACTGTCTATGTTGACTATGTTGGAAACGAGATTGAAAAAGCCTCTTACACCGCACCTGTTCCCGGAAACTCTGCCTATATGTCGATCGATGTCAAACTTCAGTCTGATGTTTACAAACTTCTCGAGCAGGAGGTGGCCGGGATTGTATGCTCAAAGCTTAAGGACATAAGAGAATACAAGCTTGACCCTGAAAAGGATGCTTCCGACATCCTGATCCCCATATATGACGCCTATGTTTCCTTCCTGAAGAATGGTCTTATTTCCGTCAAAAAAATGGCGGGAGAGGATGCCAGCGAACTTGAGAAGGATGTCTATAATAAGCTTGCCAGAAAAAAAGATGAGACTCTTACCACGATTAAAAATGACCTGCTCTCAGAAGACCCGGATATTTACGAGGAACTCTCCGATGAGTACCAGAGCTATTCCACTTACATCATAAAAGATCTTAAGTCAAAGGATGTGCTTGTCTCCGAAGCTATCGACGAGTCTGATGAAACCCAGAAAGAGTGGCAGGATCAGAAGCTTTCCGTCAAAGATTATCTTAATTATTGTATCAGCAAGGACTGGATAGATATCAACGCCTTTGAATCGGGCAAAAAATACGCAGATTCAAATGAGATGTATCTGAATCTCGTTGATTACATAATACAGTCTCTTACCGATGACAGGGAGTTTGACAGGCTGATGAACGAATACGCGGTGAGAGATGATATAGTGACCGGAAACGAGCTGTGCGCGATCCTTTACGACCAGGGTATACTTGAGTATTCCGAGGAAGACAGAGCGGATGTTCTTTCAGGTAGGGTCAGCTCCTACGATTTCATTAAGGACAAGCTCAAGTCTCTTGAGATAACCCCCGGACAGCTTGCGCTTGATCCCTGCTCCGCCTCCTGCGTGATCATAGATCCCCGGGATGGCTCTCTTCTTGCCTGCGTATCCTATCCGGGCTATGATACAAATAAACTGGCGAACAAAGTCCAGAGTGATTATTACAATTATCTTGTGACAAGCGGCGCATCGCCTCTTTACAACCATGCAACCCAGCAGTCCACCGCTCCGGGTTCTACATTCAAGCTTGTTACAGCGACCGCCGGCTTGTCCGAGCATGTGATAGATACTGAAACACTGATAGAGGACGAGGGTATATTCGAAAAGGTGTCAAACAATCCGAGATGCTGGATCTACCCCGGAAACCATGGAGAGGAAAAGCTTTCTGACGCCATAAAAGATTCCTGCAACTATTATTTCTATGAAGTGGGCTGGCGGCTTGCCGGATCGGAGAATTATAATGACAAGGTCGGTATCACAAAGATTCAGGAATATGCATCGCTTTATGGTCTTGACAGAAAGACCGGAATAGAGACCGATGAGAAGACTCCGCATATTGCGACACAGTACCCTGTCATGGCGGCGATCGGACAGTCAGACAACAACTTCACGACGCTTTCCCTTGCCAGGTACGTAACAGCTCTTTCGACTTCTGGTGATGTATTCAAGCTCTCGCTCCTTCGCAGCATTACAAGCCCTGACGGCAGCGTGCTTGAAACCTTTGGATCGGAAAAGGAATCACATGTTGATGTTATGGATCAGACCGGTTGGGATGCCATACATCTTGGAATGAGACAGGTGGTTGAGGATCTTAAGACCTTTGACGGCTTCCCCGTGGAATGCTCCGGAAAGACAGGTACCGCCCAGGAATCGAGGACGAGACCGAATCACGCACTCTTCGTGGGTTACGCGCCTTCACAATCGCCAACACTCAGCCTTGCGGTGAGGATCCCCTTCGGTTATACCTCACACAATGCCGCCGACTGTGCCAAGAGGATATTCGGTGTATGTTTCGGCTACGAAGAATACAAGAACCAGGTTGGAACCGAGGCCTTTGACCTTTCTACAAACAACAGAACAGAAGACTGATCTTACAAAGGATATTATTATGTCAAGCAATGATTACTGCATCATAAAAAGTATGAAGGACGGGATCAACCTTTATCTTGATCCCGACGCACCGTTTGGCGATCTCTGCGAAAGCGTCTGCAGAAAATTCGCGGAATCAAGTGATTTTTTCGGGGCAGTATCACTTCCCATTATGTTTTCCGGTAGGGTCGTTTCAGAGGAGGAGATAAAAGGGATCTGCGAATGCATTGAGCTAAACTCCAATATCCGGCTCACACTCGTGATAGATGAGGACCTTGATCTGGTTAAGGACAGGCGTATGCTTGAGCTATCTGACAACTTTTACTCTGAAAACGTTCTTTTAAATGCAAAGATCGTGACTGACTCCGTTAAGCCGGGCCGTGATGTTGAAAGCGACTCCTCCGTATTGATCCTTGGAGATGTCAGGGAAAATGCCATTGTAAATGCGGCAGGAAGCATCATTGTGATGGGAGAGGTTAAAGGCAGCTGTCATGCGGGGACAAAGGGAGAGACGAAAGCCTTTGTTTCAGCTCTTTCCTTTGATTCCGAGGATATCTCAATAGCAAATGTACAGGGCGCTTTTCATGAGGCGCCAAAGAAAAGATTCTTTTCAAAAGAGGAGCCATTAACGCCCAAAGCTGTATTTCTCCTTGATAATGAGCTTCTGATCGAGCCTCTGAAAAACGGAGCTCTTACTGGTAGAAAATGATGTTTCGCAACTATAAATTCAAAAATATAAACATAAGGCTCATAATATACTGTGTACTCATCACCGTGATCGGTGTCCTTGTGGTAGGCTCCGCAGGCGGAGAGGACTACAAGAATAAACAGATAATCGGAATGATCATAGGAGTCATCATCATGACCGTGGTCGCCCTGGTTGATTATTCGTTTGTGATCAGATTCTCCTGGGTATATTACATCATAGCCGGAATATTGCTCCTCATGGTCTTTACGCCCTACGGATACAACGCCGGAACGGGAGCTACCAGATGGCTTCGGATAAGCGGATTTACATTCCAGCCCTCTGAGTTTGCGAAACTCCTTCTCATATTATTCTTTGCTGCCTATTTCATGAAGCATGAGGAGGATATCAACAAACCAAAGACTTTGCTTAAAACGGCGATCCTCGCGGCCATACCTCTTGCTCTGATAATCAAGGAACCCGATCTTTCCACCACGATAGTGACCTTCCTTACCATATCGATGATGTTCTTTGCGGCAGGGCTTACTTACAAGATAGTGATCGCGGTTCTGGGAGTGTCTATCCCGGCGATCATCTTATTCCTGATACTTGAGATTCAGGGAAAATCACTTCTGAAGGGCTATCAGGACAGGCGAATCCTTGCCTGGCTCCACCCCGAAGATCATCCCGGAGACGCCTATCAGCAGCAGAATTCCATAATGGCGATAGGCTCCGGCCAGATGCTGGGAAAGGGGCTTAACAATACCTCGGCATATTCTGTTAAGAACGGGAATTTCATTCCCGAACCACATACGGATTTTATCTTCGCGGTTGCAGGCGAGGAGCTCGGCTTTATAGGTGCGGTCGTTATCATCATCCTTCTATTCCTCATCGCGTTCGAAATATTGAGGATCACAAAGAAGGCTAAGGATATGGCCGGAAAGATAATTTGTGTCGGAGTTGCATCACTGATCACCATCCAGAGCTTCGTAAATATATCGGTCGTTACGGGTCTGCTTCCGAATACCGGGCTTCCGCTTCCGTTCGTAAGCTACGGCCTGACATCACTCATCACCCTTTACATAGGGATAGGTCTCGTGCTGAATGTGGGGATCCAGCCGAAAAAGACCTACATAGACGAGATGAAGCCGCTGAAGTTCTAACGCTTCTTTATGGGGAAAGAAAAGGGGGTATCATTTAATGAACATAGGTTTTGTTGCACACGATTCAAAGAAGAAGCTAATGCAGAATTTCTGCATAGCCTACAGCAGCATACTCGCGAAACACAATCTCTTTGCGACCGGAACTACCGGACGGCTCATAGAGGAGGTCACCTCATTAAAGCTCCATCGCTTCCTTCCGGGGCATCTTGGGGGGACACAGCAGCTTGGAAGCCAGATCGAACATAACAATATCGACCTTGTGATCTTTCTTCGCGACCCTTTAAAGCAGAAGTCCTCTGAGCCCGATGTCAACTCTATCGTTAAGCTCTGTGACGCTCACAATATACCGCTCGCAACGAACCTTGCGACTGCAGAGCTTCTTATAAAATCTTTAGACAGAGGAGATCTTGAGTGGCGTGAAATGTACAAGTAAAAAAATAAAGGCTTTAAGCCTTGCAATTGGTGTATTTTTTTCATCAATAGGTCTTACTGCCTGTGGAGCGAAGACCGAAATCCCTGATCCCTTTGACAGCACTGCGGCTCTCACAGGCTATGGGATAGTGAAAAAGCCCGAGGAAAAAAGCATCTTCTTTGCGGATAATCTCTGTGTCACCGACGGTGAAAACTTAAATACCGAGAACGTCCATGCTTATGTCGCCATGGCAGCCGGAGTCTTTGATGCCACCACAAAGGAGACTCTGTACAAGCAGGATATCTTCAAAAAGGTCTATCCTGCCTCAACCACAAAGATAATGACCCTCCTTTGTGCGATAAAGCACGGGGATCTTTCAAAGACGGTGACTGTCAGTGAGAACATCGCGAATATTGATGCCGATTCATCTGTAGCAGGTCTCAATGTAGGAGATCAGCTTACGATCAGACAACTTTCCTACGGATTGATGCTCCCCAGCGGAAATGACGCTGCCATAGCCATAGCGGAAGGCGTCAGCGGATCCGTAGAGGCCTTCGCAGAACTGATGAATCAGGAGGCGCAGTCACTCGGCGCAACCCATTCCCACTTTGTAAATCCCCATGGTCTTCAGGATACAAATCATTACGTAACCGTATACGATATGTATCTCATCTTTAATGAAGCATTAAGGTATCAGGATTTTACGGATGTCATACAGTCACCGAATTATCTCTGCAAGTATACGGACAAGGATGGCAACAAGGTTGAAAAAACCTGGAGGAACACTGTTCGTTATGTGAGCGGGACTGAGGATCATCCAAGCGGCATCAACGTGATAGGAGGAAAATCCGGTACCACAGGCGCAGCAAAGTATTGTCTGGTGATCTACTCAAAAAATGCGGCAGGGCATGATATCATCTCGCTCGTATATGGTGCTGATGCCAGGGTCAATCTCTATCTTCTGATGCGTGAGATACTAAAGTATGCAAAAACACCTGTCTCTTAAATAAATGGCTAAAAGCGATTGTATTTTCGCCTTATATAGTCTAAAATCAAGTTTTGTAAGAGCTTTTCCATTTATGAAAAATGCTTTTGAAGGAGGGTAATTATGGTTGAAATAATCACAGGCGAGAAGGGAAAAGGAAAAACAAGGGTACTTCTTGACAAGGTTCACGAGGATTTGAAGAAATGTGGCGGCAGCCTGATCTTCATTGACAAGAACAATCATCACATGTTCGATCTTGATTCAAAGGTACGCCTCATAAACATGGAAGACTTTGATATGTCTACGACCGGCGAGTTCTTAGGCTTCATCTCCGGCATCATCTCATCGAACAGGGATATAGAAAAGATCTACCTTGACAGCTTCCTTACCACAGCGTTCATTGATACTTCAGAAAGCCTTTCCGACGCCGTTGAAAAGCTCAAGACGCTGTCAGAAAAATTTGAAACGGATTTCCTCCTTTCCGTTTCGAAAAAAAGTGAAGATCTTCCTGAAGCAATCAAGTCAGCAGTGATCGCTTCTTTATGAGACAACTTCAGATATTATCTTAAAAACAAGTTTTGGCGCCTGACAGAAAGACAAGCCTTTCTGCCGGGCGCTTATTTAAGGCAGGATACTTCTTGAAGGATACAGCAAACATAGTAAAATTTCATAGAAAGGTCCAGCTTAACATAGGCCTCATTATCTCTCTTTTCGTACTTGCCTATGTCGTATTTCACATCTTCTCATATTTCTCAAAAAGTTCCGTGAAATATTATGAAGTGACAGAGGGGAGCATTACCCAGGACAACTTCTACAGAGCCGTTGCCTTGAGGGAGGAAATGATCGTAAATGCCGATCAGGATGGACAGTGCATTTATTTTTCCGGCAACAGGAGCAGGGCAGGGGTGAAGTCTCTGATCTGCGCTGTCGATTCGGTGGGCACTTTGGCTAACACACTGTCCACGAAGGGATCCGATCATACCTTAAGCGTTCAGGATCTGTCTACTGCAACGGATACGATTGTTGATTTCATGTCGACCTTTTCAGAAAACAGCTTTGATGATGTCTATCCCTTCATGACCAAGCTTACGGAAAATCTTTCTACCACTTACGGGAGAAAAGCCGCCGAGGAAAACAAGGATGCCATAAAGACAGCAGAAGAGAGCGGTTCCTTTCATTCTTATTATGCCGTCAAACCCGGTCTTCTTTCATTATCCTATGACGGAATGGAAAACCTCACTGAGGAGGGTCTTACTCTCGATATACTGCGGGGTAATTCCTATAAGAGCACTTCCTTCGGAAATGACAGGGATATCAAGGCAGGAGATCCTTTATATCGCCTTATCACAAATGATGACTGGTCTATAGCGATGCAGATCACCGAAGAAACATATGAAGCTATAAAGGATTCCTCTTACATCACAGTAAGATTTCAGGCAGACGGAAATGATGCGACCGGTCAGGTAAAGCTTATAAGGATAAATGAAGAACCTGTTCTGATACTGACCTTTGATGATTCCATGGATCGTTATGCTGATTACCGCTATATGTATGTGACACTCATGCTGGATGAGAAGAAAGGGCTTAAGATCCCGAATTCTTCGATCACTAAAAAGACATTCTTTGCGATACCGAAGGACTTCTTTACTACCGGCGGGGACGGAAAGGAGAACGGTGTCATAGTAAAGGATGAGAACGGAACAACGCTCTTTGTGAAGCCCTCCATCTATTATGATGATGAGGAATTCTGCTATACCGATGATTCAAAGCTTAAGAACTCAGATGTATTGATAAAGAACGGAACCAACCAGACCTTCTCCGTCGGCTCCAAAAATGATGAAAAAGAAGGAGTTTTCAATGTGAACAAGGGTTATGCCATATTCAAGCTGATCAATATCCTGTTCTCAAATGAAGATTACAGCATCGTGGAATCGGGAACGAATTACGGTATAGCACTTTATGACCATATAGCCCTTAATGCCGCAGGCTTAAAGGATGGAAGCATCATATATTAGAATGAGAGGAAGAATATGCTGAAAGAAAATTATTCAAAGGTACTTGAAAATGTGAACGCAGCTGCAAAGCGCGCCGGAAGAAACCCATCGGATGTTACACTGATAGCCGTCGGAAAGATGCATGAACCTGGAGAGCTTCAGGAAGTATACGAGGCAGGCTGCCGGGATTTCGGAGAGAACAAGGTTCAGGAGCTTACCGGAAAGATCGTGGTCCTTCCTAAGGATATCAGATGGCATCTCATAGGTCATCTTCAGAGAAACAAGGTCAAATATATCGTCGGAAAAACATCTCTCATTCATTCAGTCGACAGCCTCAGACTTGCAGAGGAAATTGAAGTTCAAACCAACAAGCTGAATGGTGGCTCTTTGGTCTCTGACATACTTTTGGAGGTCAACGCTTCGGGAGAGATTTCAAAATTTGGAATAAGGCCGGAAGAAACCCTTCAGCTCTGCCGGGAGATATCCGCACTGCGTCATATAAGAGTCCGGGGTCTTATGACGGTTGCACCATATGTAGACGACCCGGAAGAAAATCGTTCAATATTTAGAAAAATTAAGTCATTATCTCTTGACATACGCAATGCAAACATAGATAATATATCAATGGATGTATTATCAATGGGCATGAGCGGCGACTACGAAGTTGCCATCGAGGAGGGCGCTACTATAGTTCGCGTTGGAACAAGTATTTTCGGCGCAAGAGACTACAGCTCCCAATCCTCGGATTAACAAGTGGCAGATTTTTGTTTTTGAAAGTGGATGGAGAGAGATTATGGGAATTTTCGACAGAATGCTCAGCGCAATGAAGATCGAAGATGACGAGGATGAAGAGTACGAGGATGATTACGAGGTAGCCGACACAGATCCTTCAAAAAAGGAAAAGAAAGGCCTGTTCTTCAGAAGAAATCGCGACGAGGATGAAGAAGATGAGGAAGATCTCGAGCCCAGAAAGAAAGAAAGGGCTGCGAAAGTTGCTGATTTCAGAAGAAGAAATCCTTCGTCCGCAGGCTCTATGGAAGTTCGCGTGATAAAGCCCACATCTTTTGAATCGGATGTGACGAAGATTGCAGAAGAGCTTCTTTCCGGAAAGACAGTGATCCTCAATATGGAAGGACTTGATCTTTCCGAAAGTCAGCGGATCATAGATTTCATGTGCGGAGCGACCTACTCTATTGACGGAAACCTCGAGAAGATATCCAGCTTCATATTTATCATTAGTCCGAAAAATGTGAATCTCGACGGTGACCTTCAGGGTATAGTGGATTCCTTTGATTTTCCCAGTCCCGGACTTAATATGTCTCGTTAAGTCTGACAGATGGAAGAACTAAAGATAAGGAGGGGAGAGAAGGCTATCTATGATATTGTGCTGAACAATTCGTATGAAAGCCTTCAATTCCGCCTTGTTGAACTCGGAATAAACCACCTGAAAGTTTGCATAGTTTGCGATTCAAATACCGCCGGTTTATTTTTAAAGACTGCGCGGGATATTTTTATGTCCATTCCCGGCATCGGAACCGTTTCTACCTTTGAGTTTCCGGCCGGTGAAGACTCAAAAACCCTGAAAAATGTTGAACGACTTTATACCGTCCTCATTGAAAACCACTTTGAGCGAACAGATTATCTGGTCGCTCTTGGAGGCGGTGTGGTCGGTGATCTTACCGGATATGCAGCGGCTACATTTCTTCGGGGTATCCGTTTTATCCAGCTTCCCACAACATTACTTTCTGACGTGGATTCAAGCATAGGCGGAAAGACCGGCGTGGACTTTCTTTCCTACAAGAATATGGTAGGCGCCTTTCATCAGCCTTCGCTCGTATTCATTAATACAAACGTTCTTTCTTCACTTCCGAAAAGACAGTTTTCTTCAGGAATGGCGGAGGTGATCAAACACAGTCTGATCTCATCTTTTGATTATTATTGTCTTTTGAAGGAAAACGTCTCTTCGATCAAAGCTCTTAACTCTGACCTCATTGAAAAGACTATCTTTGAAAGCCTTAAGATCAAAGGCACGATAGTAGAAGAGGATCCCGAAGAAAAAGGGCTCAGGAGACTCTTGAATTTTGGTCATACCATAGGCCATGCTATCGAAAAGCTTTCAAACTTTTCCCTCTTTCATGGCGAATGCGTTTCAATCGGTATTATGGGCGCTGCCTTCATATCCGAAAAAAGAGGCCTGATCACGGAAAAAGATCTGAATGATATTTCAAGTCTCCTTACTTCATACGATCTTCCGGTAAAGGTTCCTGATGATATAAGAAGTTCTTTGGACCGAAAAAGCGTGCTTCTTGCGACTAAGAGCGACAAGAAGATGGCAAAGGGACGTATCAATTTTGTTCTCCTTCGCAGTATCGGGGAAGGCTTTGTCGATTCTACGGTTACTGATGAGGAAATACTTGATGCAGTGGATTTCTGCCTGAATTAAGCTAATGAAAAACTCCCTCTACAAAAAGAAATATATAATATCACTGATCATTTTTGTTCTGTGCCTGTTCTTTGACAGACTGACAAAATATCTTGCCGTCATCAATCTGAAGGACAAGGATGACTTTGTATTGATCAAGGATGGGCTCGTTCTCACTTATCTTGAAAATACAGGAGCGGCCTTTTCGATGCTTTCCGGGAAAAGTCTGTTCTTCATAATCATAACAATAGTCTTTTCTGTCATTATCTTTATATTTTTTCTTAAGATCAAACCGGAAAGAAGGTATTCCCCGCTTTATATCTGCCTTACCGTGATCCTTGCCGGCGCTGTGGGAAACCTCATTGACCGCATTATGAACGGCTATGTTGTAGACTTCATATATTTTCAGGTCATTAATTTCCCTGTCTTCAATGTCGCGGATATCTGCGTTACTTTAGGTGTTGTATTTCTCATTATCTTTCTGTTATTCAAGTACAGAAGTACTGATCTTGATACTCCAAAGGCGTCTGAAGACGAGGGCAGCGCCAATGATGCCTGAAAATCTTACTGTTTCTTCAGCTGACGCAGGGCTCCGCCTTGATGTATTTCTTACGAAATCATATCCCGATCGCTCCAGATCTTTTTTCAAAAATCTGATGGAAGATAATTCGGATCTCCAGCCCATATTAGTAAACAAGCGCCCCCCGAAGGCGGGTCTGATCTTAAAGGAGGGCGATCTTGTGGAAGTCACCCTTCCTGAATTAAAACAGGTCGATGTTCAGCCTGTTGAGCTTCCCCTTGATATCCTTTATGAGGATAATGATGTCCTGATAATCAACAAAACAAAGGGAATGGTGGTTCATCCCGCTGCCGGACATACTGACGATACACTCGTAAACGCGATCCTTTTCCACTGTAAGGATTCCCTGTCCGGCATCAATGGTGAGAAGCGTCCCGGTATCGTTCACCGGATTGACAAGGATACTACGGGGGCTCTCATAATATGCAAGAACGATCACTCCCACAACTTTATTGCAGAGCAGATCAAGGCTCATTCGGTTCACCGGATATACAAGGGTATAGTATACGGTAATATAAAAGAGGATGAGGGAACTGTAAATCTTCCTTTAGAGCGGGACAGAAAAGACAGAAAGAAAATGGCCGTGGCCCGTGATAATGAAAGCGGAAGACCTGCCATAACGCATTACAGGGTTCTTGAACGCTTCAGGGATTTTACATATATGGAATTCTCACTTGAGACGGGTCGGACTCATCAGATCAGGGTGCATATGAGCCACATCGGGCATCCTTTGCTCGGAGACGATGTCTATGGGCCTAAAAAGCCGAAGGCTTTTTCAAAGGGGCTTACGGGGCAGACACTGCATGCCGAAAAGATCGGCTTCATCCATCCCTCTACAGGGGAATATATGGAGTTTTCGGCTCCGCTGCCGGAGTATTTTAAAGAGCTTTTGAAAAAGCTGTCGGCTACGAGCCTCTGATACATCATGTGTCTTTTCTGTTGAAATCCACGGCGTTTGCGGCTTCCTTCTTGTGCTCGTCCTCAATGGCCGCGTAATAATCAATGGTCGTATTGATATTCTCATGGCCTAAAACATCCGCCACGAGCCTTATGTCCCCGGTTTCCCGGTAAAGCGCCGTCCCATAAGTACTCCTAAGCTTATGAGGCGTTATTTTTTTTGCAGGAACAGCGATCTTTGAATACTTTTTTACGAGATTTTCTATGGAGTCTATGCTGATCCGTTTCCCTTGAAGTGAGAAAAACAGAGCTTTTTCGTGGCCGGGAGCAGGATCTATGAGCTTTCGTTCCGTCTCAATGTAATCAGAAAGCGCTTTGTGGATCTCATCACCAAAATAAAGCACATCCTGGCCGCCACCTTTTCTTACGATGGTGATCGTATTTACCACAAGATCAACATCATCTAGGTCAAGCCCGTTGCATTCCGAAACACGTATTCCAGTGCCCAGCATCAGGGTAAGGATCGCTGTATCACGAATGCGCGTCTTTTCAAGATATTTTTTTTGCCGTTCAGACATTTTGTCCCTGTTTTCCGAGCCTGAAACCGTGGCCATTACAGCCTGTACCTCATAATTTGACATACGTATGATGTTCTTGTCCTTTTTCAGCCTTGGAAGGGGAACAAGGATCATGGGATTTTTCTTGATGTTCTCATGCTGGAAATGATATAGGAACATTCCGCGAAGAGGCGCCATTTTTCGGGCGATAGCCTTTTTCCCGTTTTCATGATAATCATCCTTGTCCGTATTCAGTTCGAGATAACGCTGGTATTCGATGATATCCTCAGCACTTAAATTTTCGATAAACTCATAGGAAAAGTCCTTGATATCCATATTCCTGCAGGAAGGATTCGCCTCCTTCAGGAATCTGAAAAAAGTCAACAGATCATAACAATAAGAAATCATCGTGCTGGTCTGGGTCGTCATTTCCTTACTGTGAATATACGAAACGGCACAAGGCGGAAGTTCTTTGATCAGATCTCTAAGCGTGATCGTCAGTTTCTTTTGTTTTTCCCTGTAAAACTCAGAGTTTTTGCCCATTTCGCGATATCTCCTCATACGGCTTTATATGATACTATCTATCGGATAAACAGATATTTATCCGATAGATACAAATATGATAATACACTACCCCTCATGAGAAATCAAGTGGAAATTCCCAGAATCATTGAAGTGAAAATACCTGGAATCATTTGTGAAAAACTTACTCGCGATCATAAAAGACATATTCTCAATACTATATTGTTTTTTCTACAGGAATCACCAGATAACAACCGGCATGGATCAGATCTCCGCTGATCTGATTTGTTTTTCTGACCGTATACATATAATCACCCTTTGACATATTAACTCCCGAAGCATATCTTTGAGCGATTGATGACAAGGTGTCTCCTTTCTGTATCTCATAGCTTTCATATACGATTTCCTTGTCAAGTCCAACAGCCTGAACTTTCGTTCTCATATTCATAAAAAAACAGAAAAAAATAAAAACAGTTAAAGTAGCGATAGCA
>OMRF01000049.1 GCA_900313435.1 uncultured Lachnospiraceae bacterium
AACGTGCTGATCAATTCCACCCGGAAATTCGATGAACTGGGAGACTGGCTTTATTTCAAGCTGATGTTTCAAAACGCGGGAACCCTGTTCAAGGCAGCCCGGGGAGATACTTCAGGATTGGACAAACTCCTGGATGAACTGTTTTACGATTACAACGACAAAAAATAATTCAAAGCTTCTCGACCATCCTCTTAAGCTGGGAAAGCTCCACCTTCGCACGCATCGGATCTGACAAAACGTATCCGCTCATTGTCTCTATCTTGAAGAGAATGTCATTGATCACGGAATAATCAGAGATCACAGGCTTTTGGGGGAATTTCTCTTCAGGGGCAGACTCTTCTTTGAGAACATATTTCCCAAAAGGCGCTTTATCATCGATTACCTCTTCTACCCTTTCCGCCTTTTCCATAAGTTCTTCAAATTCAGCGATGGCGGTCTGAAGATTATGCTGGTTGTTCTTGAGCACAGCAATACCCTGCTCACAGAGCTCCTTCTTTTCACGGAGCTCGTCCAGCTTCTCCTTTGACTCAACAAGCCTGCTCTTCTTGTTCTCATCACCTGTTCGCGGAGAAAAGCTGACAGAAGTCTCGCCCTCTTCATTTGAGAGCATTATGAGAAATTTCTTTTCCTCCTTCAGCCTCGTTGTCAGAAGCTCAAGCTCCTCCTCCCGGGAAACAAGCTCGGCAGTATTCTGGTCATCAAGACTGTGAAGAAGTTCAGAAAGCATAGATAATCCTCCTCTATTTCAAAGTGGATCCTTTTTCGGCAACGGAGCCTTCCTCGGATATTTCGAAGGCGTTTCTTTTTGTTTTTTAAATATAATAAGGCTTCTTTCTCCCATATCAAGCGGAAGCGTAAGACTCACATTATCGATCATTGTGCCGCCAAGCACTGTGCAGGCTTTCTTTGCGCCGGATATCTCATCGGAAAGCGCAGGAGATTGTGCGCCCTTATAAGAAACAAAGTACCCTCCGGTCTTAACCAGAGGAAGACAGTATTCAAGCAGGGTCGAAAGATTGGCGACAGCCCTTGAAACAACTATATCATATTTTCCCCTGTGCTCACAATCACATCCGCAGTCCTCAGCCCTTGAATGAAGCACGCTGAACCCGCTGTCGAAATTATCCTTCAAAAAATCCCCGACAAAGGAAAGTTTCTTATTCACTGAATCACAGAGAGTAATATCGATAGAAGGAAAGGCTATCTTAAGAGGTACTCCCGGAAAACCCGCGCCCGTCCCAAGATCAAAAACCCTTACGCCCTTTTGAAGCATCTCCTCGATCTTAGGGACAGCTGCCAACGAAAGACTGTCATAAAAATGCTTTACGATGATCTCATCAGGATCGGTTATGGCAGTAAGGTTCATCACCTTATTTTTTTCAAGCAGCCTCTCCATAAATAATGTGAACTTCAAAAGCTGCTCGTCTGTTAATGAAGGGACTATCTCCCGCAGCTTATTCATTTCCATTGATGTCATTTTTGTACTTTCCCGATTTCAGATAAACAAGAAGCACCGAAATATCGGCAGGAGAGACTCCTCCAATGCGGGAGGCCTGTCCGATATTAACTGGGCGGATTTTTGCTAGTTTTTGCCGCGCTTCAATCCGAAGAGAGGGTACTTTTTCATAGTCAATATCGGCAGGGATCCGCCTTCCCTCCGCCTTCTTGAACCTCTCTACCGAAACCTCCTGCCTTTTAATATAGCCCTCGTATTTGATATCAATATTAACCTGCTCCTTCACTTCCTCTGAAAGTGAAGGTCTTTCCTCATCAAAGATAATGACCTTCTCATAATCAAGCTCCGGCCGTCTGATGAGGTCACAAAGAGAGCACTGGTTCACTATCTCAGCGCTTCCCATCTCCTTCAAAAGCTCCTGGTTCTTTTCTGTCGGATTCACGGCTACGGAGCGTACCCTTTCTATCTCTGCAGCGATCTCCTGCTTCTTTTTAAGGACATAACAGTTTCTTTCATCAGATACGAGGCCGACCTCATGTCCGTAGGAAGTGAGCCTCAGATCAGCGTTATCCTGGCGCAAAAGGAGACGATATTCCGCTCGTGAAGTCATCATTCGGTAAGGTTCAAACTGCTCTTTTGTGACCAGATCATCTATGAGGACCCCGATATAAGAACTTGACCGGTCAAGTATCAGGGGCTCACGCCCGAATATCTCCATCGCGGCGTTGATCCCGGCAAGAAGTCCCTGTGCGGCAGCCTCCTCATAACCGGAACTTCCGTTGAACTGGCCTCCTGAGAAAAGACCCTTGATATTCTTAAATTCTAAGGAGAGCAAAAGCTGATCACCCGATATGCAGTCATACTCGATCGCGTAAGCATTCCTCACGATCTTTGCATTCTCAAGTCCCTTTATTGAATGTATCACGGCATGCTGCACTTCCTCGGGAAGTGAGGAAGAGAGCCCGTCTATATAAATCTCATTTGTAAAAAGGGATTCAGGCTCCAAGAATAGCTGATGTCTGTCCTTTTCGCTGAATTTTACCACTTTATCTTCAATAGAAGGGCAATATCTCGGGCCTGTTCCTTCGATGACACCTGCATAGATCGGCGACCTGTCAAGATTATCCCTGATGATCTCATGGGTTTTCTCGTTTGTATATGTGAGATAACAGGGATACTGGGGTCTCGTAAGCGAAGCCGGATCCGTTGAAAATGAAAAAGGGCGCACCTTTTCATCCCCGTACTGCGGCGTCAGTACTGAAAAATCAATGCTCCGCCCGTCAACCCTCGCGGGAGTCCCTGTTTTGAAGCGTCTCATCTCAACTCCGTTTTCCTTGAGCGAATCAGTAAGATGAGTCGCGGCCTTGAGTCCGTTAGGTCCGGTGTAGTCTATGACCTCTCCGAAGAGGCAGCGCGCATTAAGATAGGTTCCCGTGCAGAGGATAACGGCTTTTGCGTAGTAATTTGCCCCACTTAAAGTCTTCACTCCGCAGATTTTTTTATCTTTTACGATGAGCTCGGAGACCTCAGCCTGTCGGAGAGTAAGGTTTTTTGTATTCTGAAGCACCTTTCTCATCTCGAGGGAATAAAGCTGCTTATCCGCCTGTGCCCTCGGAGAGTGTACCGCCGGTCCCTTACTCATATTAAGCATCTTGTACTGGAGATAAGTCCTGTCTATATTCTTTCCCATCTCCCCGCCGAGAGCGTCTATCTCACGGACCAGATGCCCCTTTGAGGAACCTCCGATATGCGGATTGCAGGGCATGAAAGCAACCGCGTCCATCGCCACGGTAAAGATAATGGTGGAAAGATTAAGCCGCGCGCAGGCAAGGGCTGCCTCACAGCCCGCATGTCCCGCCCCGACGACGATCACGTCATAATGCTCTTCCAGAAATCCTATCTTCATTTCATTTTCCCATACAAAACTTTGAAAAGATCTCTTCTATGAGATCTTCAGAAACGCCTTTTCCTATGATCCTTCCAAGGGCATCATAGGCATCCATCAGATCAATAGTGAAAAAGTCTTCTGAAAGCCCGTCCTCTATGGATCTCTTTACTAGCGAAAGAC
Source organism: uncultured Lachnospiraceae bacterium (assembly GCA_900313435.1). Classification (GTDB taxonomy): domain Bacteria; phylum Bacillota; class Clostridia; order Lachnospirales; family Lachnospiraceae; genus RUG306. Next base: position 3,525 of record OMRF01000049.1, read on the forward strand.
TCTTTACGGCATTATCGCACTCAGCCCTCTGCCTCTCATCCGTTATTATGATATCATTATCTTCAAGCCCTTTTTCCGAAAGGAAGATCTCTGATATCGCAGAGCCGAGCCGGTCAATTCCTTCGTTATTTTTTGCAGAAAATTGCAAAACATATTTTGAAAGATTGGCAAGTTTTTTCATGGATTTTTCTGAAATACCCGCAGGTTTATCAGACTTATTCATGAGCACGATCAGGTTTTTACCCTGTATCTCATCAATGATCCTGAAGTCATCCCCGTCAAGTTCTTCCGAAGAATCCACAACAAAGATAATAAGCTTTGCTTCCCTTATCTTTGAAAGCGTCCTTTCAACGCCTATGGATTCGACCGTGTCACTCACCTCATGCACACCCGCGGAATCAATAAGGTTTAAAGTGATTCCCGAAAGCCTTATCTTTTCCGATATCAGGTCTCTTGTTGTTCCCGGAACATCTGTCACAATGGCAGAATCATTTCCCGCAAGGCAGTTAAGTATCGAGGACTTTCCGACATTGGGCTTTCCAACGATCAGAGTTTCTATGCCCTCCTTCATTATCCTGCCTTCCGAAAAAGTATCAGAGAGTGCTGAGAGCCCCTCGATCAACTCATCAAGCTTTTTTGACAGTTCCTCAGTGTATCCTGTAAGAGAATAATTCTCCGGATCATCCACCGCAGATTCGATAAAAGCTGACTCATACAGAATTTTGGAGCGGAAATACTCTACCTTTTCCGTCAAAGCACCTGAAAGCTGCCTCTCGGCGTTCTTTAGGAAATTATCATTGTCGGAAGAGATGACATCAGCTACCGCTTCCGCCTCGGAAAGATCTATCCTTCCGTTCAGAAAAGCTCTTTTTGTAAATTCGCCTGGCTCCGCCGGTCTTACGTATCTGAAAAATAATGATAATATCTTCCCTGCAACAAACATCCCCCCATGGCAGCTGACCTCCACGACATCCTCTCTTGTATAAGTCCTTGGCGCCCTGAACAAAGAGACCAGGACCTCATCAACCTTTGTGCCGTCAGAAGGGTCAACGATATGTCCGTAGTGGATGGTGTGGGAAGCGCATGAAGAAAGGGGGCTGTCCTTCCCCCTGAAAAGCTGATCGGCGGAAGAAATCGCATCCTTCCCCGATATACGAATAACAGCAATCCCACCGGAGGAATAACCGGTGGAAATTGCTGCAATTGTGTCAGTATTCAGAATGTCATTCATTATCCCTTAAGAATATTCCTCGTCATCATCCCTGCCCTTCGGAGTAACAACTACATGACGATAGGGCTCCTCTCCTTCACTGTGGGTATTTACATACCTGTCATTCTGAAGAGCGAAATGTATGATCCTTCTTTCATAAGGATTCATGGACTCAAGCGAAACGCTCTGTCTGGTCCTCTTAACCCGGCTTGCCACATTCTTCGCGAGATTCTCAAGAGTAGCCTGCCGCCTTTGTCTGTAATCCTCAGTATCGATCTTTACCCTTGTATAGGGATTAGTCTTCCTGTTAACAACGAGGGAGGTGATATACTGAAGGCTGTCGAGGGTCTGTCCTCTCTTTCCGATTATCACACCCATCTCAGGACCGGAAAGCTCAACGGACAGAAGATTTTCCTCAGCATTGAGTTCGGTCTTAATAGTAACATCAAGCTTCATGGCACTGAAAAGATCCTTAAGAAAAGCTTCCGCAATTCCGCAGACTGCAGGATCAGAGGGGCCTGTGGGCTCATGATGCCTCTTTTCGCGCGGCTCGGAAGGTCTTTCACTCCTTGACCTTTCAGGACGCTCCCTTCTTGCAGTTGAAAGAAAACCGTCATTGTGGATCTTGAAGGGATCACCCTCCTCTTCAACAGAAGCATTTGAAGCACCATAGTCCTCTTTTGCTTCCATCTCGTATGCGGACTCCCTCTCCGAACGGCTGGGAGAACCTACCTTTTCTCCCTTTACAGATGTAACCTGTATTTCAGCTTCCTTGGTCCCAAGGGAAAAGAGTCCCTTGCTTCCCTTGTCGGTCACTTCATAGGTGATCTGATCGCTCGTCACTCCAAGGGAGACGCAGGCATTTGTTATTGCATCTTCAACGGTCTTTCCGCTGTATATATAATCTTCATTCATGATATTATCAACCTTCCTTCTTTTCAGGA
>OMRF01000211.1 GCA_900313435.1 uncultured Lachnospiraceae bacterium
TGTTCCCGGAGGTCCCTTCAACGGTGAGAAGGCAAAGTCTGAGGCTGTGATCCAGGAGCTGAATGCCCGCTATAACCTCGACAAGCCTGTAGTTCAGCAGTATTTCATGTATATGGGAAAGCTCATCCAGGGCGACTGGGGAGTTTCCTTAAAGACAGGCCGTGAGATCTGGCCTGATATCAGTTCACGTTTTCTGGTCTCGGCCAAGCTCGGAGGAGCGGCGATCTTGCTTGCTCTGGGCGTCGGGATAGTTCTCGGTTCTATCGCGGCGCTGAACAGAAATAAATGGCCTGACCGGATCATCGTATTTTTCACAACTCTGGGTACATCGGTGCCTTCTTTCATTCTGGCAACATTACTTTTGCTAGTCTTCTGCCTCATATTGAAGTGGTTCCCGGTCTGGAGCGCGGATAATCCGAATTACGTCTTGCCGGTCATAGCGCTGTCGGTCTATCCGATGGCGTATATAACCCGACTAACAAAAACCTCTATGCTAGATGCCTTGTCTCAGGATTATATCAGGACGGCAAAGGCAAAGGGCGTTCCCCAGGGGAAGGTCATATTTGTTCATGCCTTGAGGAATGCGCTGATCCCGGTTGTTACATATCTGGGACCTGAGGTTGCTTACATCATCACGGGTTCAATGGTAGTCGAAAATATCTTTACTATCGGAGGTCTGGGCGGCGCCTTTGTTTCCTCCATTATTAACAGGGATTACACCATGATAATGGCGGTCACTATGTTCCTCGCCATCCTAATGGTATTTGCGAATCTTATCACGGACATAGTCTACAAGGCTATAGATCCGAGGATCACGTTTGAATAAGTAACCGGAGTATTCATTGATGGAAGAAAAAACTGATTTCAAGTACAAAAAACGCACGTTTCTTTCCGCGCAGATAGACCTTTCAAAGTTCAACAAAAAGGATTTTGAGAAGGCTACCGATGAGGAAAAGAAGCAGCAGGATGTAATGGGGGAGTCAAGGACCTTCCTCCAGGACGGTCTGAGGCGTCTTCGCAAGAACCCTCTTGCTATGATGTCCATTTTCATCCTTCTTGCAATAGTAGTGATAATAATAGTTGCGCCGATGATCTGCCCTTACAGCTATGACACGATCATCAGAGTCAACGGGCAGCGTGATCGCGGCATCGCCAATCTCGGTATGATGGAGTATTCCGAGATGGAGCTGCAGTACATGGAAGAGACAGGAGAAAAGCTCTTCCCTCACATTTTCGGGACAGACTCCCTTGGGCGTGATTACTTTATCCGCTGCATATACGGGACGAGAGTATCTCTTTCCGTCGGTGTTGTTGCTGCCGTCATGGTCCTCATCATCGGTGTCATCTATGGTTCGATCTCCGGCTACTTCGGCGGAAAGGCCGATATGATAATGATGCGGATAGTGGATGTTATCTATTCGCTGCCGGACATGCTCCTTATCATATTGCTGGCCGTAGTGCTGAATGAAAACCTGGGACCCCTGATCCAGGGAACGCCTCTTGAAGCGCTGGGACCCAATATGATATCGATGTTCATTGTTTTCGCGCTCCTTTATTGGGTGGGTATGGCCCGTCTCATAAGGGGGCAGATACTTCAGATAAAGAACGCGGAATATGTCCTTGCGGCCCGCACCATCGGAAGCTCAAACGGAAGGATTTTAAGGAAGCACATCATACCGAACTGCCTTTCAGTTATTATCATTACCACGGCGCTTCAGGTGCCCTCCGCGATCTTCACCGAGTCTTATCTTTCATTCCTGGGACTCGGCGTGAGCGCTCCCATGACATCCCTCGGATCTCTTGCGAATGCCGCAAGGGATTCCATGCAGTCCTACCCGCACAGGCTTATCATCCCTGCGGTGATAATAGTCCTGATAGTCCTTGCCCTGAACCTTCTCGGTGACGGACTCCGCGACGCGTTTGATTCCAAACTTAATTGACGGGGAGTATACGATGTCAGATCTTGAAAAATTGAAAAATATACAAAAGCAGTCCGTCGGTGATGAGCCTGTAGTGCTTGACTCAGGGATGGGTGAGAATACCATTCTTTCGGTTCAGGATCTTCACACTTCCTTTAAGACAGACAATGGCGAGGTTTCCGCCGTGAACGGGATATCCTTCAACCTGGATAGGGGGAAGACTCTCGGGATAGTCGGGGAGTCCGGCTCCGGAAAATCAGTGACCGCATATTCCATAATGCGTATTTTGGCGGAAAATGGCTATGTGAAATCCGGAAAGATCCTTTACAACGGGGAGAACATCCTTGACTGGTCTGAAAAAAAGATGCGTAAATTCAGGGGAGAGAAGATATCCATTATCTTTCAGGATCCCATGACCTCCCTCAATCCCGTTTTTTCCATCGGCTATCAGCTTATCGAGGCTGTTAGGCTTCATACCAACAAAACAAAGAAAGAGGCAAAGGAAAGAGCGATCGAGCTTCTTAAGCTTGTTGGAGTGAATGAGCCCGAGATCCGTATGAAAAAATATCCTCACGAGCTTTCCGGAGGTATGAGGCAGCGTGTCATGATAGCTATGGCACTTTGCTGCGAGCCTGATATCCTGATCGCGGACGAGCCTACGACGGCTCTTGATGTGACGATCCAGGCACAGATCATGTTCGAGCTCATACAGGATCTTCAGCAGAAGATGGGGATGTCCATAATAATGGTCACCCACGACCTTGGTCTGATAGCGTCCATGTGCGATGAGATCATCGTTATGTACGGCGGAAGGATATGCGAAAGAGGAACGGCGGATGCCATATTCTACCGTCCGGCGCATGAATATACAAAAGGACTTCTCCGCTCGATACCGAGGGTTGAGAATATGAATCAGAGGCTGGTTCCCATCGGCGGATCTCCGATAAATCTTCTTAATATGCCCAAGGGCTGCGCATTCTGTCCTCGTTGTGAGAACGCAATGAAGATCTGTCTTGAAAGGCTTCCGGACGAATACAGGGTTGACGACGATCACCTTGCTGCCTGCTGGATGAATGTAGCTGATCTGATGACGGGCTGAAGCGGGTTTTGACCTTAGGAAAAAGGATTTTGCAATGGATAAAGAAAAGGTAAAAACAAAAGCAGAGAGTGGGAATCTCCTTGAGGTAGAGCATCTGAAGGAGTATTTTCCCGTTTCGGTCGGGATGAAGAAGATCCCGCTGAAGGCTGTTGATGACGTCTCCTTTACCATCAAGCCCGGAGAGACACTCGGACTTGTGGGCGAGTCGGGATGCGGGAAGACTACTGTGGGGCGGACTCTGCTTCAACTCTACAAGCCTACCGCCGGCCGTATAGTGTTCGACGGGGATGTGCTTTTTGATTCTGAGAAAAAGATCAAAGTAGATATGCTCCCCTACAGGAAACGCATGCAGATGGTATTCCAGGATCCTTATTCTTCGTTGGATCCGAGAATGACAGTGGAGGATATAATCGGAGAGCCTCTCGATGTACACCATCTTTACGCAAACAAGAAAGAACGTCGTGAAAAGGTATTATCTTTGATGGAGCTGGTAGGCCTTAACGCCGAGCATGCAATGCGTTATGCTCACGAATTCTCCGGCGGGCAGAGGCAGCGTATCGGAATAGCGAGAGCTCTTGCGGTAGATCCCCAGTTCATAGTATGCGATGAGGCGGTTTCGGCGCTTGATGTTTCCATTCAGGCGCAGGTCATCAATATGTTTGAGGAGATACAGGATAAGCTTGGTGTTGCTTATCTCTTCATAGCTCATGACCTCCTCGTAGTGCATCATATATCTGACAGGATAGCTGTCATGTACCTCGGGAGGATGATGGAGACAGCCGATGCTGATGAACTGAACGCTAATCCAATCCATCCCTATACGCATTCCCTCCTTTCCGCAGTACCGATCCCGGATCCTGAGATTGCGAGAAATTCAAAGAGAGAAGTGCTGGAGGGCGATGTGCCCTCACCCCTCAAGATGCCTGTGGGCTGCCCCTTCAGAACCCGCTGCAAGTTCGCAACGGAGCAGTGCGAGAAGGAGATGCCGCCATTAAAGGACAGAGGAAACGGTCACTTTGTGGCTTGCCACAACAAATAATGATTGGTTAGACCCGCCTCTTCAGCGGTTTAACATATACGCAACAAAGAATTTTTGAAGAAAAGAGGAACTAAAAAAATGATGAAGAAAAAGATCATCTCAGCGTTTCTCTGCGGAGCGATGGCTATCAGCCTTGTTGCCTGCGGAAACGCAAACGGCGGTAGCGGAAAATCCGGTACAAGCGGTAGTGGCAGCGGTAAAGCATCTCTGAGCGTTGACGCTTCGATCTCACAGGATTGGAAGCAGTACGATCAGCTCATTGACAAGATCCGCACAGGCACGGATTTTGCAGCACGTGTTGAAGATATGCACAAGGCAGAGGACATCCTTATGTCCACCTTCGCAGTCATCCCGGTTTATTATTACAATGACATCTATATGAAGAAGGAAGGCGTTACGGGTGATTACAATACTGTATACGGCATCAAGTACTTCAAGGGAATGACAAAGCAGGGCAGTGACACAATCAAGATCAACCTTGCGTCAGAGCCTGATTATGTTGATCCCGCTCTGAACAGCTCTGTTGACGGAGCTTGCCTCGTATCAAATCTGTTCTCAGGTCTTTACAAGTACAATGAAAAGTCTGAGGTTGAGCCTGAGCTTGCTGACGGAATGCCTTCCGTTTCTGCTGATGGAACAGTTTATACCATAAAGCTCAAGAAGACCAAGTGGTCAGACGGCTCAGACCTTACAGCAAAGGATTTCATCTACAGCTGGAACAGGGCCGTTGATGAGAAGACCGCTGCAGATTATGCTTATCTCTATGACATCGTAGCAAAGGATGCCGATGGAAAATTAAAGGCAGTAGCAAAGGATGATTATACACTTGAGGTCACCCTTACAAATCCCTGCCCTTACTTCAGCGCTCTCCTTGCTTTCCCTGCATTCTATCCTGTACCTCAGAAGTCAGTTGAGGCAGCAAATCCCGACGGAACTACTCCCGGAAAGTGGTGCCAGGAAGCAGGCTTCGTTTCAAACGGCGCTTATACGATGACAGAATGGAAGCACAATGAGTCCATTACCTTCAAGGCAAACCCCAATTACTGGGATGCTGCAAATGTAAAGACTCCGAACATCATCTTCATGCTTTCAGCTGATGATACGGCTATCTATGCAGCTTACAAGAACAACGACCTTGATTACATTGATTCAGTTCCCAATGATGAGATGGCAAACCTCAAGACATCAAAGGAATTCTACATCGATCCCAACCTTGGGACCTACTACGCTGCATTCAATGTAAAGTCTGATTTCTTCAAGGATATGACCTGGCAGCAGGCCTGCGACTTCCGTCACGCGATCTGCCTCCTCATCGACAGGCAGTATATCGTTGATACTGTAGGACAGTCCGGTCAGGAAGTTGCTGATTCCTACATCCCTACAGGAATGGCTGACGGAAACGGCGGCGTGTTCAAGACAGCTACAACAAGCTATTATGACGCTACAGAGCCCGATGTTGAGGGCGCTGTTGAGCTTCTTGAGAAGGCCGGTTACAAGATGACAAAGAACGCCGACGGAACATATACTCCCGACAAGCCCATCACACTTCCCTACATCCTGAATGACAACTCAGCACACAAGGCTGTCGCAGAGTGCATCCAGAACGACCTTTCACAGGTCGGCATCAACATGACGATCTCTACCGAGGACTGGAA
>OMRF01000009.1 GCA_900313435.1 uncultured Lachnospiraceae bacterium
CAACGGACTGACATATAAACTGTCTTTTGCGTACTGTTTTCTGCTTTTTCGAGATTGAGTACACCAAAATGGGATCTAACGTTTGTGAACCACCGTCCGGCATCAGCGACTTTGAACAGCGGACATACAAGACGGAGGTCGGAACTGAGGTCTCCACCGCCAAAACACCCAGGGGATTTGCGGCAATCAACATGCAGCCTGAGGGTAAACTAAGACTCGTTAACCAGCTTTCCGGTCATATGCTCCGGTGTAAGCTCGAGGCATTGGACACGTGGAAAAGCATTCTTAAGTTCTTTTTCCAGATACTCTTCATCATCTGTAAACTTTCTGGTCAGTTCAGAGCATATCTTTTTTGCTTTTTCCTCATCTTCAACCAGGCTGATCCTTCCGAAAATAATAACACTTCTAATATTAAGAGCCCAGTCACCGCTCTTGCGGAAGCCCTCATCATAGACACAGAAACCGGCCTTATCACAGGCCTTAATAGAATCGATCTTGTGTCCCTCTTTTGCTCCGTGAAAATAGATATTCCCGTCCTCTTCACAGTACCAGTGATCAATAGGAAGTCCGTAAGGATATCCGTCATCGCCTATCAGAGACAGAACGCCCCTCTTCGCATTCTTAAGTATTTCAATACATTCCGCTTCAGAGATCTGCTGTTTAAATCTTCTCATTTTCCTAAACATCATCATCTAATTCCCCGTAGTCAAAGGTCTGGTTTATATCATACACCAGTTTACAGGTAATATTCGATAGATAACACTGACTTCTGTTTTTTCAATATTCTTTCAGATTCGTAAATCCTGAATCCTTGAACTCAGCAGACCAGAGTAGTAAAATTTCATTGAGAAAATGTCGTTCTTCAACGGAGGTATGGTATGAAGATTAGTAACAAAAAACACTTATTACAGTTCATTTCCTTAATAGTTTTAATGGGAATGATCCTATCTGGTTGTTCTTCAAAAAGTAACAGTCCGAATAGAAGGGACAGTGACTCTGATGATGAAGAATATGATTCATACGTAGATGACGATGATTCATACGTAGATGACGATGATTCATACGAAGAAGATTATACTTCACCGACTACTGTTAAAACCCCGGAAATTAACGTATCAGCTCAGGAAGTATCAACTACTTTCACAAAATACTTCCGGGGCTATACCTTAGCCAGTTGTTTAAACTCAATAAACGGATTGGATATTCATTTCAATTACAAATGCAATGGTCCCAGATACGCCAATATTCAAGGAAATGAAAACTATTATGCTGTTAAAAGCATAGAATGCACATCAGTAAATCCTCCAACACTGAATATAGTTTGCACATACGATCTGTATGGTGTGAATCTCGAGACTGCGGAAGCAGTACTGGAGCAGGTATATGGTGTCCCGTCCAATAGAATTAAGACTTACAACAAAGCCACTGTTGATGCGCAAGGAAACATTAGGCAAAACGGCGGTCCTGTATTGGTGTTGAGTAATTTTGTTGTGGAAGAAATATATGATTTAGAAAGTGGTGATGTAGGGTTAGGTGTAAAGAGAGACACGGCAGCTACCGTTGGTAACCTTTTAAATTTTCTCGGAAATAACGGAAAGGACATCATTAGTGCATGGAGAGCCTACTCAGACGATAAAGCTGCCAGAGAAAATGCCGCGTATGAAGCGCGCCGTGCAGAAATGGAAAACTGGATGGATTATTGGTTTACATTCTGATAAATGAGCAGGAAAACAAGTGAAATCAGTCATCTTCATAAAAAAACTCCGGACTTCCCGTCCGGAGTTTTTATTATTCAGTAATTGTCCATTATCCTTCGATAGCGATCGTGGTATTTGAAGGAAGTGCTTTAAGTTCTGTCTTAGGGATGCTAAGCTTCAGCACGCCATCTTCGAACTTTGCCTTTACGTCTTCAGTCTTTACGCCTTCACCGACATAAAAGCTTCTCTGCATAGCACCTGCGTATCTCTCCTGACGGATAACTTTGCCGTGCTTCTTTTTCTCACTGTCATGCTCCTTGGAAGCACTGATGGTGAGGTAACCATTTTCGAGATTGATATTGATCTGATCCTTCTTGAATCCAGGAAGGTCCATATCCATCTCATAGTCGGTCTCGTTCTCATGGACATCGGTCTTCATGAGGTTCTGTGCGTGTTTTCCGTAAAGCTGCCTGTCGATATTGGCAAGCTCTCTTGTCGGGAAACCCCAAAAATCATCAAACAAATCTTCTCCAAATAAACCGGACATCAACATAATAATCATCTCCTTTGAAAA
>OMRF01000113.1 GCA_900313435.1 uncultured Lachnospiraceae bacterium
CGATAATCCTGAAACCGGCGGCAGCGGACCCTGGACATATCTGTATTGGTCAGGTGACAAAGATAAATATCAGGAATATTCATTTGAATCCTATGGCACCCAAAAGGGATTTGAGTCATTTTGTGAGGGACTCGCCGAAAAAGGCAGCCCTGTAAACCAGGGGGAAAATGAGCTTAGCAGATTAAATGCCAAAGCAAGAACCGCGTTTGAAGAGTTTTTCCAAACTCAATTTACGACGGTGGATTACGTAGAGGAGAGTTTCGTCACAAAGCGTAATGGTGAGGGCTATTATTCCACGGAATATCCGGTGGCCCTCTTTCATTTCGGGGATCACTTCATCTATGACTTTGACGGCGACGGCCGGGATGAAATGATCATCATCCAGCTTTCAGGTGAGGATGTCTATGAAAAGCTGTGGGTTTCAGGATATGCATATGATGATAATACCGGAGAGGTCGTAGACAGAGGCCTTTACGAATACGGTGAAAATATTCTGGAATCCGATGACGGGAATACCTTTGTATTTCTTTATAAATACAGTAATAAGCCTGCAATAGGCATTTTCACTACGGAAAGCAGCTATACGAGAGGGGATGGGATGACCGTCGCATTCAGGGCTCTTACTTTTGAAGGCAACGGTCTTTCGGAGTTTGGGTCGGCTGAATTCAGCGGGAACGATCTGGATGGTGCTGCAGCAGTCACCAAAACCATGAAAAATTGCGGAGTACCCGTGGAATTGACCGACTTTGCCGAGGATGACACAGAAAAAATACGTGAGAATGTTGTTTATGCCTGTGACGGAATACTTCTTTCCGAGATCATCACAAAGACGGATAAAGTGGAATATGGCGCGAACGGCTATACCCCGCAGAATATCTACCGGCATGTGAAGGCTTTAGGATATAGCGAGCGCATGTGAAATGCGCGCCGGGCAATAAAGCAAGGCAATTCGTGGTATACTGCGAGTTGCCTTGCTTTATCTCCTTCCCCTTTTCTTTATTTTGGCATATAATGCCCTCATGAAAGTATTTTTTTATCGCTACGGCAGCATAGCCGAGCCTGATATAATCAAAGCAATGAAGGCAATGGATTTTTCGGTGGATGAATATACCCGTGAGATCCATGACAAGGAGTACGCGCCCTCAGCTGCTGTTCGCGAGGTAGGTTCTTATCTTCAATCGCACCCTGCGGACTGCGCCTTTTCCATCAATTTCTTTCCGTTTCTCTCAGAGGTCTGCAATATATTCCATATCCGCTATATATGCCTGACGGTGGACAGTCCCGTGATGGAGCTTTACAGCGTCTCCGTAAAGAATGAATGGAACCGCATCTTCGTATTCGACCGTGAGCAGCAGAAGGACATTGAAGGATATAATCCAGGTCACGTCTTTCACCAGCCGCTTGGTGCGGATGTAACGAAGTTTGATACCCTGCTTTCCACTACCCCCGCCTCCGTGAAGGAGCGCTTTTCACATCCCGTCGCCTTTGTGGGATCCCTCTATACGGAAAAATGTCCCTATGACAAAGTAAAGGATCTTCCGGAAAAGACAGCCGGATATCTTGACGGACTGATGGCCGCGCAGGAGCGGGTCTTTGGATATTATTTTGTAGAAGAACTGCTGACCGATACGATAGTATCGGACTTCAAAAGCCACCACCCGTCCTTTTACCGGGATCCTTCGCCCGATTCCTTCCTGACCGACAAGAGAACCCTGTCACAGCTTTATATAGCAAACAAGATCGCTTCAAACGAGCGCATACATACCTTCTCCCTTGTTGCGGAAAGAAACGGTCTCGATATCTATACGGCATCGGACACAAAAAAGATGCCAAAGGGGCTTAAAAACCGGGGGCTTGCGAAGACCCTGACAGAGATGCCGGTGATCTTCAACCAGTCAAAGGTTAATCTCAATGTCACATCAAAGGCCATAAGGAGTGGCCTTCCTCTTCGCATATTTGACATACTTTCAGCCGGAGGGCTCTGCATCACAAATTACCAGAGTGAGATCGCGGAGCTTTTTGTGCCGGGTGAGGAGATCGTCGTATATGAAAACCAGGATGAGCTTCCGGATATCATCTCTTATTATCTTTCAAATGAAAGAGAGCGCGCTATGATCGCCGCGGCGGGCAGGGAACGCGTCAAGAAGGATTATTCCTGGGAAATGCAGCTCTCAAAAATGTTTCTGAAAGCGTACTCCGTATGAACATACTCTTTCTTGACTGGAAATGCTTCCTCCGTGATGACACCATAGAGACCCTTGAAGAGCTTGGACACAAGGTCTTTCCCTTCATCGAGGAAACCTATGAGGACAGGGTCTCTTCGAGTTTCAGAAAAAGCTTTGACCTTTTCTGCGATGACAAGAAAATTGATCTTGCCTTCTCCTACAATTATTTTCCTTCCCTCGCCGAGGGCTGTAAGGAAAGAAATATCCCCTATATATCCTTCCTCTATGACAGTCCCTTCGTGAAGCTTTTCTCCTTCACACTGATGTATGAGACCAACCGCGCCTATGTTTTTGACTCGGGGCTTGCGGAAAAGCTGAGGCTCGGAGGGCTTAAAAACGTGCGTTATCTCTGTCTCCCCGGAAATACGAAAAAGACCGAGCGCTTAAAGGACAAACCTCACGATAAAAAATTCACAAAAAGCGACATCTCCTTCATCGGCGCGCTCTACAATGAAAAGCACAATTTTTATGAGCGCCTTCATGCTGAAAAGGATCCATATCTTGAGGGATATCTTTCCGGAATAATGGATGCCCAGTCAAAGGTCTACGGGATGAACTTCCTTGAGGATGCCCTTAATGAAGGGATAATAAAGCGCCTTCAGGATCTCCTTCCGGTACATGAATTCAAGGATTCCATAGCATCACTGCCCTATATCTACGCCAATTATTTTCTGGCCAGAAAACTCACCTCAATGGAAAGGATAAAATTTCTTTCCGCCCTGGGAAAAGCTTTTGGAAAAAGCCATGATCTGAAGCTTTATACCTTAAGTCCCTCCGCTCAGATCCCCGGCTTTTCCGTAAAGGGCGTGGCCGGCTATGACACGGATATGCTCCATGTATTCCGGGAGTCAAAGATCAATATTAATATCTCACTTCGGAGCATCACAAACGGAATACCTCTCCGCTGCATGGATATACTCGCTTCCGGCGGTTTTCTCCTGACGAATTATCAAAATGACCTTGAAAGGGAATATGTGGCGGGCGAGGACTATGTCTGGTTTGAGAATGAAGAAGACCTTGTCAGAAAGGCTGATCATTATCTTTCCCACGAGGACGAAAGAAAAAGGATAGCTGAATCAGGTTTTAAAAAGACAGCAGAGCTTCACTCCATGAAAAAAACGTTTGAAAAAATAATGTCGGAGTTTTCGTAAAATAACTATGAACTTCACCTTTGATGAAAATTATTTTCTTCCCGAAGAAAGAGACGGCTTCTTTGTGAGCGAATGCATGAAGCGCTACTGGGCAGCGTCTCTGATATGCCTTAAGGACTTTGATGAGTTCTGCCAAAGGCATGGACTAAGGTGGGCTTCAGCCTACGGCACACTCCTTGGCGCGGTACGGCACAAGGGCTACATTCCCTGGGATGACGATATAGATATCATGATGCCCAGAGAGGATTATGATATTTTCTATGAGAAACGAGCTGAGCTCCCCGGAAACTATGTGGTAGACAAATTAGAATCAGAGCGCCACGGCTATGGCGGTATGACAGTCATCAACAATCACACCGGTGTATCCTTTGATGAGGCGATCCTCGAAAAGTACTGCTACTGCCCCTTCAGGGCCGGTATAGATATCTATGCCTACGATTATATCCCTGCGGAAAAGATCGATGATGATAAGTGGAGGCTTGATATCTTAAAGACCTTAAAGGAACTTCAGACCGTAAGGGATAATGAACCGGACAATATGGAAAAGCGTTTTGAACTCTCAAAAAGATGTGAAGAGATATCAAGGCGTTTTGTAAATAGAAAAGAAGAGTCAACGGAGCTCTGCCGTTTCATCACCTACGCCCAGTGGAACTGCCGCCCGGTCCTTAAAAAAGAGTGGCTTTCTTCCATCATAGACCTTCCCTTCGAGACGGGAACCGTAAAGGGCTTCCCTCTTGAGATAGCCGATCCGTTCCTTTCATGCACGGTGGATCAAAACTGGAGGATCCCTTCTAGGAGCGGTGCCGCCCACAGCTATCCCCTTTACAAGGAGGATCTGAAACGCTCTGTCCGTTTCCTGAATGACGGAGGGATCAGCATGAAAACTCTTCCGCCTTTTTTATCATATCTTCGTACGGAGGCTGACCTCTATAATATAGACTATTCTTAAGCCTGATAGGCTATCGCCGCGTTCGCAAAAACTCCTGCTCTCTTAATATCCCCCTTTTTCGCGGCTTCCTCTGCGAGGGCAGCCATGAGGGTGAGCTTGTCTTTTGAAGTGATATCCGGGTCCACATCAAGAAAGACTTTGATCGCGATGAAGGAGATATCATCCTTTGAAAGCCCGCTTATATCTCTTTTTCCTGAAGCCGTGTCCTTCACGAGTTCCTTCAGATCCTTTGCTGTTTCGATGAGCTTATTTGGATCATTGCTATTTAATATGCTTTCAGAAATATTGTATTTTTCTTCAAGTATCCTGATCTCTACAGCCCTTGTCAGCGCCGCGAGACGTCCCGAAGTATCCGCCTCAAGAAAGAAGGCATCCGGTCTCTTTTCCTGCATCTCATCAGACAGCGCCTTTGCTCCCTGAAGGTCGTTACTCCTTACGCACTCCGACATCCTCTCTATGAGATCGACAGTCTCCGCCTTTTCGGAACTTACGCTCTCCGAAAGCTCATGATACTTCAGACCTTCCTTTTTGATGAATGCAAGAAGCAATCTCTCCGACAAAAAGCCGTATACACGCGCTGCGTACTCGTCATATGAGGATATGTCAAGTCTCCTCTCTGTCTCAAAAAGGACAGGAAAAAGGAAATCACAATAATCAAAGAATACATCTCTTTTTGCGATGAACATGTTGCATGGGAAAATGATATTTCCTTCCATTACTTCGTTATAGGCCTTGAGATATTCAGGCTTTTCTTTTTCTATCGCCTCAGTAAGCGCCACAAGATCCTCTTCATGATGCTTTTCAATATACTGCCGGCGGACGGAAACGGGGCTTATCGCGCGCTTCGGGACCAGGATATCACTTTTTGAAAGGAGTCTTTCGGCCTCAGCTGTTTCAAGGATGCCTCCGTTTGATCCGGCAAAAAATCTTCTGTAGTGGCAGAGCCCCAGGGCGTCGCATTCACGCTCATTCTTCCAAAGCCAGTAGAGGCCTGTGAGCTCTGAATAATTTTTGTTCTTTCCAGATATATTATCCCCTGAGTCATCCCTCAGATAACCAAAGTCATCTTCATGAAAGACGCTTCCGACAAGCATCGGAACATAACCCGAAAGCTTCGGGGGATCGATCTTTTTATGCGTCATTATAAATATCTTTGTATTCAAACCGCACACTCCTCCAGATATGAAAGAAAGAGAGATGCTCTTTCATCCCAGGTATCCTCCACGGACGCTCTTTGAAAACCGTTACCGGCGATGGTCTTTAGCCTGTCGGGAGACTTGAGATACTCCCTTACCTTTGATATCATCCCGTCAATATCGGAAAGCTCATAGATCAGCATGTCTTTTCCGTCTTCATACTGACTTTTGATGCACTCCGTCTCATCGGTCAGAAGAACCGCCCCCGCCATCATCGAATTTGCAACACGCTCCGTGAAGCCGTCCTTATGCCAGAACATCACATTGAGAGATATCTTCGCCTTTGAAAGCTCTGATAAAGCCTCATTCCCGACCACCTCTTCATGTATGTGAAGGTTCTCATAAGAATCCTTAAGCGGAAAGTCCTCCCAGCTGTTCCCGTACACATGAAAGTCTATTCCCGCATCAAGGAACGCCATAATGACCCGCCTTCTGTATTCCTCTGCCACAGCGGATACCATAGGGCAAACCTTCTCATATACCGATAAAAACTCACTATCAGATATGTCCTCTGAAACGATGGAATGGAGCGCATCTTCAGGAAGGAGGGAAGGCTCTTTTTCCATCAGCGAGAAAAAGCTCTCCGCTAAGTGCCTGTATTCCTCTTCTATCCCGAACTGCTCCGGAGTGAGATCCTTGTAGTCCCTGAAGGTCCCGAGGAATACCACATCATAGGGTCTTTTTTCAAAGTCCTTCCCTGCGCCATCATCAAAGATCTTTCCTTCGAATTCGGGAAGAAGATTCCCCGCGGGCGGCAGAAGATAAGCATCCTTTACATTATGATAATACCTCTTTATGAATGAGATATAATTTCCATCGTGCGTCAGTATATAGTAATCCTTCGGGCACTTCGTCATTATATCGAAGAGAAAGATCGGAGCGTCAGTACAGTAATTGAATTTCGGCGCGTCGATAAGGTCATGGATATAGGAATTCTTTGAGCTTAAAAATATAGAAAAAGCCTTTGTATGAAACCCTATCACGGCCTTTATCGGCTTCTTTGAAAGCGAGAGCACCCTGTCCGTAGCGTCATCCGTTGTAAGGTCTATGTATCTTACTTCTTCACCACACCTCTTCAAGGCTTCTCCAAGACCGTGCGCAAAGGAATTCAGGACATCATAGCAGATGCCTTTGCCTTCATAGATGACAATCGGCGCTTTTTTGATCGGCGGCACTCCCTTTTCATCAAAGGATAATGAGGCATCGCTTAGGTTGTCAAAGGAAAGGCGGAAAGTGGTCTCTTCCTCCTCGCCGGCATTAACCATAAAGTCGAGGAGCTTCTTCATCTTCGGAAGCAGGCCGTTCGTATCCGAAGCCTCAAAAAGCACATCGGGGCGGACCCTTACCACCTCCTCATAAAGTGAGATGGCATCAGAATATTTTCTCTGGGAATAAAGATATGAGAGCGCGTCCTTCAACTTTAAAGTCTCCGCTTTTTCGGAAACAAGGGTGACCTTGTTCTCTGATATCCGAAGACCACTCTTGTTCTTCAGAAGGTAGACCATGAGAAGCTCTTCTGAAAGGAAACCGTAAACCCTTGTCTCCTGCGCGTTACGCCCGGACAGATCAAGCCTTTTTTCAAGGGCAAACAGTAAGGTAAAGAGCCAGTCGCAGTAAGCATCAAAAACCTTCTTTCGCATCAGTACGAGATTTCCGATGCAGATTTTCCTGTAGCCCATTACCTCGTCAAAGGCCTTCCCGTATTCAGGATAGATATCCTTCAAGATCTCTCCGCAGAGATCCAGATCCCCTATGGGGTGACAAACACCGTAGTAGGTATGGAAATCATTAGGTATCTCTATCCGGTCGGA
>OMRF01000174.1 GCA_900313435.1 uncultured Lachnospiraceae bacterium
CACAAAGGGGCTTGTCACAAGTCATGATGATGACGATTTTGAGATAAGCTCTGATGAGCTTGATAAGGCCGTAGAGCTTCTTTCAAACTCGAAAAAGCCCTTTGTGTTTGTCGGCGGCGGAGCGGTGATAAGCGGCGCCGAAAATGAGCTTTATGAATTTGTCGAAAAGCTCGACGCCCCGGTGTGCGACTCCCTGATGGGAAAGGGCGCCTTCCCCGGAACGGATGAAAGATATACGGGAATGCTGGGGATGCACGGAACAAAGGCGTCAAATTTCGGAGTCTCGGAATGCGACCTTCTTGTGGCGATAGGTACGAGGTTTTCGGACAGGGTGCTCGGAAATCCCGCGACTTTTGCGAAGGATGCTCAAAAGCTCCAGTTTGATATAGATCCCGCCGAGATCAACAAAAATATCGTCGTTGATTCCTTTGTCATAGGTGACATAAAAAAGATCCTTGAAAAGCTGAACCAGAGACTTGAAAAACAGGATCACCAAAAGTGGGTCTCACATGTCAGGGAACTTTCCGGAAAATACCCCCTTAAGGTAGAGGAAGATATCTTAAGCGGCCCTTATATCATAGAGACCCTTTATAAAAAGACAAAGGGCGAGGCCGTAATAGTGACAGAGGTGGGGCAGCATCAGATGTGGGCTGCGCAGTTTTACAATTATAAAGAGCCTCGTCAGCTGATCACTTCAGGAGGCCTTGGTACAATGGGCTATGGGCTCGGTGCTGCTATAGGGGCAAAGGCGGCGGATCCCGGCAGGACAGTCGTCAATATCGCCGGGGACGGCGGATTCAGGATGAACATGAATGAGCTCATCACCGCGGTATCAAATGATATCCCTGTGGTGGAGATCATCATAAACAATCACGTGCTTGGCATGGTGAGGCAGTGGCAGGATCTTTTCTACGGGAAGAGATACTCCGCGACTGTACTTGATGACGGTACGGATTATGTTAAGATGGCTGAGGCTATGGGAGCTGTCGGCCTTAGGGCGACAAGTCAGAAGGAATTTGAATCAGCCCTTGACAGTGCCCTTAAAGAAAAGAAACCCGTTGTGATCGACGCGGTGATAGGAATGGATGACAAGGTCTTTCCTATGGTCGCCCCGGGTAAGCCTATATCAGAATGCTTTGACCAAACAGATTCATGAAAGGAAGGAAAAGAGATGGGAAGAGTTTTTAATTTTTCGGCAGGACCGGCTGTACTGCCTGAGGAGGTCTTAAAGACCGCGGCCGAGGAGATGCTTGATTACCATGGCTGCGGTATGAGCGTAATGGAGATGTCCCATCGCTCAAAGATGTTTGATGAGATAATAAAGACAGCGGAAGCGGATCTTCGGACGCTTCTTTCGATCCCCGATGATTACAGCGTTATCTTTCTTCAGGGCGGCGCCCACCTTCTTTTCGGCGGCATCCCCATGAATTTCATGAAGAAGAAGGCAGGCTATATCATCACCGGACAGTGGGCGAAGAAGGCCTTCTCCGAGGCAAAGAAGTTCGGAAATGCTGTAGAGCTTGCATCAAGCGCGGATCAGACATTTTCATATATCCCGGACTGCTCGGATCTTCCGATAACCGATGATATGGATTATGTTTATATCTGCGAGAACAATACCATCTACGGGACAAAATTCCATACCCTCCCGAACACGAAGGGAAGACCGCTTATATCTGATGTTTCAAGCTGCTTCTTATCGGAACCCATGGATGTGACAAAATATGATTTCATCTATGCCGGAGTTCAGAAGAACGTTGGACCCTCCGGGGTTCAGATAGTCATCGCGAAGAACTCATTCCTTGACACAGAGCCCGCGCCCTATACTCCTGACATCATGAATTACAAGCTTATGGCAGAAAAGGAGTCACTCCTGAACACTCCTCCCTGCTACGGCATCTATATCTGCGGTCTTGTGTTCAAGTGGCTTCTTAAGATGGGCGGGCTTTCCGAGATGAAAAAGAAGAATGAAGAAAAGGCCGCTCTCCTTTATGATTTCCTTGATGAGAGCAAACTCTTCAAGGGAACCGTCAGGAAGGAGGACCGTTCCATCATGAACGTTCCCTTCATTACCGGGAATGACGAGCTTGACGCGAAGTTCGTTAAAGAGTCAAAGGAAGCCGGAATGGAAAACCTGAAAGGCCACAGGTCTGTAGGCGGCATGAGGGCTTCGATATATAACGCGATGCCCCGCGAGGGTGTAGAGAAACTCGTTTCCTTCATGAAAGAGTTTGAAAAGAATAATGCGTAAGCGGAAAGGAAGAAGATGAAGAGATTATTTTCAAAAATCATGATAATGGCAGCGGCGGTGCTTACCGCTGTACTGTTACCAAAGGGAGTGGCCGAAGCCGAAGAGCCTTCCGAGTGGAGCGCGGTCTTTAACGGCGAGTATTACCTCAATTCCTACGCCGATCTGAGAGCTGCTTTCGGAAATGATATCAACGCGGCCCTTGACCATTACCTGACCTTTGGGCTTCCGGAAGGAAGGATAGCAGAGCCTTCCTTTGATGTCTATTCCTACAGGAACAGATATCTTGATCTCAGGAATGCTTTCGGTACCGACTTAAGAGCCTTCGCGGCTCACTTCTGCAAGTACGGGAAGAGCGAGGGAAGGATCGCAACAGACTGCCCTTACATAGAGGGACCTGAGTATACGGATCCTACCGGCTCGGTTGCCGTCATATCCGCAGACAACAGCACTGGTATCTTTTCAGTAAGGCTTTCCGATATCGTAAGTCCCTCCGGAGTGAGCAGTGTTTCGTTCCCGGTCTGGTCTGAAGAGAACGGACAGGACGATATCATATGGGCTCCCGCGGATCGTCAGGCGGACGGCAGCTATATCATGACCTATGATGCGGCTCTTCTTGGCGGAAAGAGCGGAAAGTACATAATCCACTGCTACCTTACTGCAGGAAACGGCATAATGTCCTTTATGGGAGCTACCGAGGTGACCATTCAGGTTCCGGATGTTCCTTCAAAGAAGCTTTATTACGAGACCATAGGCAACGGAGTGGTGAGAATGCATGCCGCCGGGCTTTACGATGCCGCAAAGGTAGAGTTCATGGCCTGGTCCGAGGAATACGGGCAGGATGACGTAAAGGCTCATCAGGGTACATATGAAGGCAGCGGCGGAAGATGGTACGCCGATATCGACTGGCACCAGCACGGAAGAGATGGCTATTTCCACTGCCATGTCTGGGTGACAAATAACGCCGGCGAACAGTACCTCTATGAGGCAACTGACTTCACACTTACCGTAAACGGCAGCGTGAGCCAGGATGTGATCAATGATATGTCAAGTGCTACGAATTACCTCATCGCGGTTTCAAGGTACGATTTCGAGACTACCGTGTACCAGGGAAGCAGGGGCAACTGGACTCCCGTTAGGATAATGGGCTGCACCGTTGGAGAGACAGGAAGCCGTACTCCTTCAGGCACCTACAAGATAGAGTCAAAGGGCTATTCCTTCAGCGGCCCGAAGAACGCGGCCTATCCGGATTATACCTGCTATTATTATTCAGGCTTCATAGGCTCGACCTACATGTTCCATTCAGTACTTTATCAGCCCGGAACCTTTAATATCATAGACAACAGTATGGGCGAGGATGTTTCCCACGGCTGCATAAGACTGCTCTTGGATGATGCGGAATTCATATACAGAAACATACCGTTAGGAACGAAGGTATATATTTATTGAGATTCACCACAACGCAGACATAACCGTATCTGAATGCTTGCATTCAGATATGGTTGTGGCGGCGTTGTGGCCTGGCGGCGCAGCCGCCGGGAATCTCAGAAAGCGAGCGGCCCAAAGGGACGCGAGCCTTCTGAGATTTGTGAATCAAGTTTATAACAAAAGGAGTCTACAATGTATCTTTACAACTGCCTCAACAACATTTCCGATGTAGGTCTCGACCTCTTCACTCACGACTACAAGGAGACTGACGCTTCAGACGACGCTGATGTGATCCTTGTCCGCTCCGCGAAGATGCACGAGATGGAGTTTTCGGACAAGCTTCTTGCCATAGCCCGCGCCGGTGCCGGGACGAACAATATCCCGCTCGACAAGTGCGCAGACAAGGGGATAGTCGTATTCAATACTCCCGGGGCGAACGCCAATGCCGTAAAGGAGCTTGTATTTACCGGAATGCTCCTTGCAAGCAGGGACATAATCGGCGGATACAAATGGGTTTCGGAAAACAAGGATAACGCTGACATCGCCAAGGACATGGAAAAGGCGAAGAAGAGTTTTGCCGGGACCGAGATCGCAGGGAAGAAGCTGGGAGTCATAGGCCTTGGCGCCATAGGCATAAGGGTTGCGAATGCCGCCCTTGCCCTTGGAATGGATGTTTACGGCTACGATCCTTATCTTTCAATAGGCGCGGCCTGGGATCTCTCCCGTGATGTACACCACATCTCCTCCGTGGATGATATCTACAGGCAGTGCGACTTCATCACGGTCCATGTCC
>OMRF01000047.1 GCA_900313435.1 uncultured Lachnospiraceae bacterium
ATTCTTGTTCAAAGCGATATAGAGAGCATCGAAGAGGCTGAAATGCTGAAGAAAGCCATAGTCCTCATAGGACATGGTACAAGCCATGCTGCGAAGGTCACATATGCTCAGATGCAGACTGTTATGAATGAGTTAGGATACAACAATGTCTTCATCGGAACGGTGGAAGGTGAGCCTGAAGAGACGGCATGTGAAAATGTGATAAAGACAGTAAAGGAAAAGGGCTATGAAAGCGTGATAATGGCTCCTCTCATGGTGGTGGGAGGCGATCACGCGAACAACGATATGGCAGGAGAAGATGCTGATTCCTGGTATTCAAGGTTTACTGCCGCAGGATTTAAAGAACTGGTATGTATGATCAGCGGACTCGGAAGGATCCCTGCGATACAGAGTATCTATGTTTCACACACAAGTGAAGCGGTCGGAGTTTCCCCAAAAAAAGCAGCGACAACAGGTTCGGCGCTTCAAAAGGGAGAATATAAGGCGTATTTCAAGACTGATTCCATGATGTTCCGCGTTAATGAAGCGGATAATGATATCGGGATACTTACGGTAGATGATGGCGGCAAGATGACGATAAAGGTAAATCTTGTATCCAAAAACATAGTAAAGCTCTATGCCGGAAAGGCTTCAGACGCGGAAAATGACAAGGCAGGCCAGATAGAGCCGATCGAGTCATCAGTTACCTATTCCGACGGCTCAAAAGAAGATGTATACGCATTTGAGATCCCTGTTCCGGCGCTTGACAAAGACTTTGATGTAGCGATCCTCGGGACCAAGGGGAAATGGTATGATCACGTATGCTCGGTAAAACTTGCATAAAAAAAGTAATTTGCCCAATACTGGTATTTCTCTCGATCTTCCTGGTCTCATGCGCCGGAAGCGCGGCTTTAGCGGATGGTGAATATCTTTGTGAAGTGTCACTTTCCGGCGGGAGCGGGAAGGCTTCCATTGAGTCACCCTGCAGCGTCATTATTAAAGATGGCGCTGCTTTTGCAAGCATAGTCTGGTCCTCATCAAATTATGACTACATGATTGTAAAGGATAATGAGGGAGCAGATAAAAAGATATTAAACGAGGCAGCTTCCGGGGAGAATTCAAGTTTTACAATACCGGTTCCTTATTTTGACAGAGAGTTTTCCGTCATTGCCGATACCACGGCGATGAGCACCTCCCACGAGATAGAGTATTCCCTGATATTTTGGACCCCCGGGACAGTCCCGGGGGTCCAAAACGAAGACCCGGGGGTCCAAAACCAAGACCAGAATCCCCAAAAACCGGCACTCACAGGTCTTACAAAGGTTTCTGAAATGCCTCTTTTATATACCAAAGGCTTTTCTGTAGAGCATTTCGAAGATGAAAAAAAGCAAAGGTATTCATTCATTACGATCGCTGACGGCGACATGTCGGGAGAAACCACCCAATATATTCTCCTGGCTCCTGACGGAAAGGGTGATGAGGAGCTTCTGACCGAAAACAAAAATAATAATCCCGGGCTTACCGTGATATATGATACTGAAAAAACTTACCTTGTATCCGGTCAGGCAATGGATCCCGTGGTAAAGCTGAACGCCCTTCAAAATATCGCTTTTTCCGGCAAGAAAAAGGAGGATTGGGCGATTTCAGAAGCTGCTGATGCAATGGAACGCGGCGATATACTCTACGCCGGGAAATATTCCGCTCCGGACTTTGAACTCCTTGTTTCAAAAGGCTGCGGTCTTTCTATCGAAAACACCATGATATATCACAACCCGAAGATCAAGGAAAAGCTTGAGAGCCTGGGAATACCGGTCCTTGTTGAAAGATCAGGCTATGAGGATGATCCTTTGGGGCGACTTGAATGGGTGAAGCTGTACGGAGCACTTTTTGACAGGGAGGAAGAGGCCAAAAAACTTTTTGATTCGCAGGTAGAGAGGATAGAGGAGCTAAAAGGCCTTCCCGATACGGGAAAGAGCGTAGCCGTCTTTTCAATTGACTCAAAAGGAAAGGTTTCGATCAGAAGGCCCGGGGAATATATCTCGGGGATGATAGAACTTGCCGGCGGGAAATACTTGCCGGATGGGCCTTTGGGTAATTCCACATCATCCACGGTAAAGCTTTCCATGGAGGATTTTTTCCTGAAATGCGAAAGCGCGGATATCCTTATCTACAATTCAACGATCTCCGGTGAGATTGAAAAAAAGGCTGACCTTCTTTCAAAATCAGAGGTCATCAAAAACATGAAGGCTTTTAAGGAAGGAAGTATTTACTGCCTTTCCACTGATTATTATGAGATGGCCATGAGCACGGCGGATTTCATAACGGACGTGAGGAAGATACTGTCAGGGGAAAAGGAAGGTCTTAAGTTTTTAAAAGAGGTAGCTGATTGATCGCGGAAAAAAATAATATAAAAAAATATATCCTGATCATGATCCTCCTTCTTGCGGGGCTTCTTTTTTCACTATTTTTCTGCCTTTCCGCAGGAAGCGCATCTCTTTCCCTTTCCGATGTTTTTGGGATAATCACCGGAAATAAGGCAGATAATATCACGGATGCTCTTTCTTCCATAGTCCTTGACATAAGGCTTCCCAGGGTGCTTTTGGCAGCACTTTTCGGCGGAGCCCTTTCGCTTTCAGGTTATCTTCTTCAGGTATTCTTCCAAAATCCTCTGGCGGGACCTTATGTGCTCGGGATCTCATCGGGGGCTAAGCTCTTTGTTGCCATGCTGATGATAGTCCTTCTTTCAAACGGGAGTGTCATGTCGTCGGGGATGTCCGTTATTGCTGCATTCTTAGGCTCCCTTCTTTCGATGGGAGTCGTGCTGCTCCTGTCACTGAAGGTCCGTACGATGTCGATCCTCATCATCTGCGGCGTTATGATCGGTTATATCTGCTCAGCCATCACCGATTTCATTGTGACATTTGCTTCCGACTCCGATATCGTAAATCTCCACAACTGGTCTCAGGGCAGCTTTTCCGGGCTCTCGTCTGAAAACGTGATCCTTTCGGCTATACTTATTTTTGGTTCATTCATAGCAGTCCTTCTTTTGTCAAAGCCGATAGGCGCTTTCTCTTTGGGAGAGACCTACGCGAAAAGCGTTGGTGTAAATATCAAACTGCTCCGGTTTTTCCTGATCATCTTTTCAAGCCTGCTTTCTTCGGTGGTTACAGCCTTTGCGGGCCCCGTTTCCTTTGTAGGTATCGCTGTGCCTCATCTTGCAAGACTGATTGTTCGGACAATGAAGCCTCTTGTGATGATCCCTGTTTCCTTTCTTCTTGGGGCTATAGTCACGCTTTTCTGCGATACTATAGCGCGCTGTGCATTTTCTCCGACAGAGGTTTCAGTGAGCTCAGTGACTGCGGTAGCGCTGGTTCCCATAGTGATCATCCTTCTTTTGAAGGGTAAGGGGGCGCGTTATGAGAGATGAGATAAGAACCTTTTCTGAAAAGCAGTTCCTCCACACTGAGTCACTTTCGGTTGGCTACGAAAGCGCTGTGGTATCTGATATAGAACTATCCCTTCTTCCCGGAACCATCACCGTTCTTGCAGGTCCAAACGGCGCAGGAAAGACCACTCTCCTTCGGACACTTAGTAAGAGCCAGAAAAGTCTTTCCGGAAAGATAATCATCGACGGCACTGACATTGAAAAGCTGAGCGGCTTGGAACTTTCAAAAAGGCTCTCAATAATGACGACGGAGAGGATAAGACCGTCTCTTATGAAAGTGCGGGAGGTTGTAAGCATTGGGCGATATCCCTATACCGGAAGCTTCGGAGTCCTTTCAGATGAAGATAATAAAAAGGTTGATGAGGCTATGGAACTTACCGGGATCATCGATCTTTCCGAAACGGATTTTACGCGGCTTTCGGATGGACAGAAGCAGCGCGCCTTGCTTTCCAGGGCCATCTGTCAGGAACCCGATATCATGATCCTCGATGAACCCTCCTCCTACCTTGATATCACGGGAAAGATAAGGATAATGTCCGTGATAAAGAGCCTTGCAAAGGAAAAAAATGTATGTGTCATTATGTCACTTCACGAGCTTGAGCTTGCTGCCGCTGTGGCAGATACAGTGATATCCCTTGGGGAGGGAAAGATCCTTTCCTTAGGGTCTCCTGAAGAGATCTTTTCAGCCGATGGCATGGAAAAACTCTATCACGTAACAAAGGAAGAGGGGCGGACCCTTTCAAAGGGTCTCATGGAATACGCGAAAAGCCTGAAGGAGCTCATATGGCAGTCTCATTGATGATACAGGGCACAATGTCAAATGTCGGAAAGAGCCTGATCACGGCAGGGCTTTGCAGGGCCTTTATGAAGGATGGTTTTAAGGTCGCACCCTTTAAGTCCCAGAATATGGCACTTAATTCCTATGTGACTGCTGACTTTCTTGAGATGGGGCGGGCCCAGGCGGTTCAGGCGATCGCAGCCGGGAAGGAGCCCGATGTAAGGATGAACCCTGTGCTGCTGAAACCCGTAAATGATCAGGGTTCTGAAGTGATCGTGATGGGAAAAACAGTTTCCCGGATGAAGGCGAAAGATTATTTTTCATACAAGAAAAGCCTCATTCCCGTGATAAAGGAAGCCTATGAAAGTCTTTCGGCGGAAAATGACATAGTGATCATAGAGGGGGCAGGAAGTCCCGTTGAGCTTAATCTGAAGCAGGATGATATCGTAAACATGGGGCTTGCAAAAATGACGGACGCAAAGGTCCTTCTTGTCGGAGATGTGGACAGGGGCGGTGTCTTTGCGCAGCTTCTCGGAACCCTTGATCTTTTTTCGGATGATGAGAGAAAAAGAGTCTTCGGACTCATAGTAAATAAATTAAGGGGCGATGCTTCATTATTCGATGACGCGGTAAAGATAATAGAAGAAAAGGGAAGAGTGCCGGTGCTTGGCGTGCTGCCCTATATTGATATTGATATCGAGGGAGAAGACAGTCTTGAAGAACTTCTTGAAAGGGGACGCAAGGTTTTAAATCCTGCCCTTGATATCGCGGTGATAAAGACAGGACGGGTCTCAAACTATACCGATATCTATCCCTTTCTTTCGATCGAAGGGGTGTCGGTGAGATTCATAGAAAGCCCTGATGAGATCAAAAATGCTGATCTTATCATCATCCCCGGCTCAAGAAATACCATAGGAGATCTTCGAAGGCTGAAGGAAAAAGGCTTTTCAAAGGTACTTTTAGATTACTCCAGAGAAAAGCCGGTGATCGGGATCTGCGGCGGGCTTCAGATGCTGGGGGTATCCGTTTCTGATCCGGAGGGCGTTGAGGAAGGCGGGGAGGAGGAAGGCTTTTCGCTTCTTCCGATAAAGTCCGTACTTATGAAGGACAAGATCAAAAGGCAGGTTAAAGGAAGCTTTCCAAAGCTCTCTTACCCCTTTAGCAGTCTCTCTGAAAAAGAGTTTTCAGGGTATGAGATACATACGGGAAGATCCTTTCTGACTGAAGGCGGTGCCGCGATAACATCGATACAGAATAATAATGTTTTCGGTACCTATATCCACGGTTTTCTTGATATGGGAACTTTGGCTCTTGACCTTTCAAATGATCTTTCAAAAGAACCTTTGCATGCGGCAATGAACTATTATGATCACAGAGAAGCACAGATAGACACACTTTCCGACATGATACGTGAAAACCTTGATATCAAAGAGATCTACAGGATACTCGGAGTGAAATGACATGGAAGAACTGGAATATATAGCGCCGGGTGACATAGAAAAAAAGAGCTTTGAGATAATAAAAAAAGAGCTCTCAGATATGGGAGTCGAGCTTCCACCGGAGTATGAAGACATCATCATAAGGGTTATCCATACAACGGCAGACTTTGATTTTGTAAAGACCCTTTATTTTTCCGATGGCGTCGTACAAAAGGCAAGAGAGCTGATAAAGGAAGGGGCAGCTATTATCACTGATACTAAGATGGCACTATCCGGCATAAACAAAAAGAAGCTTGCTTCATTTAACGCCTCCGCCCTTACCTTCATGTCCGATGAAGCGGTGGGAGAGGAAGCAAAGGCGCGTGGTGTCACAAGGGCATGGGTTTCAATGGAACATGCCGCGCGTATCAGCGGGAAGAAGATATTTGCCATAGGAAACGCCCCCACAGCCCTTTTTTCGCTGCACGAGATGATGGAGAAAAATATCTTTAGTCCGGATCTTGTGATAGGGGTGCCCGTTGGCTTTGTAAATGTCGTGCAGTCAAAGGAACTCTTCCTTTCTTCCGGTATCCCCTGCATCATAAACAAAGGCAGGAAGGGCGGGAGCACGGTATGCGCTGCGATCGTTAATGCTATTCTAAAAGGAATGTGAAGATAATGAAGGAGCGAAGGTTCGGCTTTACAACCGGAAGCTGCGCCGCTGCGGCATCAAAGGCGGCGGCCTATATGCTTCTTTCAGGCCGTATCATAGATTCGATCGGAATAGAGACTCCCGCCGGGGTGAGCTTTATTGCAAAGCTAAATGACATAGTAAGGGATGAAGAGTCCGTATCCGTTAGCGTCATTAAGGACGG
>OMRF01000092.1 GCA_900313435.1 uncultured Lachnospiraceae bacterium
ATTAAGAGACGCTTCGCCGCCTATGACGGTACCATCGGCGGGCACCTGCTGCCCCGCTGAAAGAAAGATACAGTCATCCTGTACAAGCTTGTCGGCCCGGACTTTTTTCTTGGCACCATCACGGACCGCCTCGTATTCGGAGATGGAAAGCAGGGTCAGACGGTCTATCACCTTCTTCGCACGAAGCTGCTGGAAGATGCCGATAAGGGTATTTGCTATGACGACGGGAAGAAAGGTAAGGCTGTTGTAGGAGCCTGCAATGACAACGAAGATCGCGAGGATAATGAATATGAAATTGAAATATGTCAGGGTATTGTCCCTGATGATGGCTCCGACGCTCTTTCCTGTGTTTTCGGGCAAGAGATTCGTCTTGCCTTCACGGACACGTTTTGAAACCTCGTCGGAGGAAAGCCCGACAGCGGGTGATTGCATAATATTCCCTTTCTATGATACTACATCCATCCCAGCGACCAGGCAGATACATTTCCTTTGGTCCAGGACAGATGTGACGCACTCTTGTGGAGGATGACAGCCACTGATTCGATCAGGCTGTCCTTAAGGAACGGCCTGATAAGGCAGTTGTCGGCGCCGTTTTCTATACAGCTTTGGAAAGCCGAAAAGCTGTGGTCGCCCGTCACGCATATGATCGAAAGCATCGGGCACCTCTCCCTGATATCCCTGATCCTGATGCCCGGATTTGAATCCATATCTATGATCAGTGCTGTCCTTGAATACTTCGAAGACTCAATCTCATATAGCTCCGAAATGCTCCAGATCTCTCTGACGGAAAACTTCTTGTCTTCCCTCATCATATCGTACATACGATCCTTGTTCGACGAATCATTCAATATGAGGACCTCTCCTATCATATCGTCATCATGCTGCCGCATCTCGTAATACTTGTCCTCATCTATCATGGAAAGCATCACATCCGCGATCTTCGGATCAAACTGTGCTCCCCTGTTCGCTTCTATCTCACGGCGCACGGTAGCCTGAGGAAGGACTGCCCTGTAGCTTCTCCTGGAAGACATGGCGTCGTAGGAATCAGCGACCGCTATTATCCTTGCGATCTCAGGTATGTCATCTTTAAGAAGACCGTCGGGATAGCCTCTCCCGTCATATCGTTCATGATGCCATCTTGCCCCCGTAAGGACAGCGGGAATTGATGTGATGGAAGAAAGCATGATATAGCCTGTGATGGGATGGAGCTTCATCTGCTCAAACTCATCCTTGGTGAGCTTCCCGGGCTTGTTTATTATTTCATCGGGGACATGTATCTTTCCCACGTCATGAAGAAGGCTCGTGACATAAATGGTATCCTGCTCGGCCTTCGATTTTCCGAGCCTCCTCGATATCTCCTTCGCGTAAAGGGCGACTCTGAAGGAATGGCCGCTTGTGTACCTGTCCTTGGCGTCAACCATACTCATCAGTGCCGTAACCGTCTGCGTCAGTGTCTCCGCAAGCCTCGCCTCCGTTTTCATGAGACTCTCGGTCTTGATGGAAACCTCTGTCTCCAGATCCTGCCTGTATGTGGCCATGAGCTGCTGATGTCTCGATCTTTCAGTAACGTCCAAAAGCCATAGCGCATCTATGGGATGCTTATTATCCTCAATGTTCCGAAACTGGGGAGCATATATCCTCTGGTTGATAGCGAACTCGTCATCCTTTTTTTCAAAGAAACCGGCTACTCTCTCCGATATATCCGAAAGCACCATCCAGGGAACGGCGCTCTTAAGCTCCGGGAGCAGGGAAAAGGCCTTCTCGTTCGCCGCGATGAAGTATCTTGAGTCCGAAACAAGGATCACGACGGCATCCTGAGCTTCCACCGCGATGTCCTTTACAATGGTCTCCATATCATAGGCCTGACTTACTTTCACGGTGATCGCCATCAGTATTACGGATATTGCGGAAGCTATGGGTACTATGGATACCTCAGGCTTCATAATGAACTCCACAATATAGGCTACGCTCGGGACAGCGATCATGAGCGTGGTAAGGACATTGATCTGTGTCCTGACCTTATGGAATTTCACCATGAAGATGATTATCAGGAATAAAGCCGAAAAGAGGAATGCATATTCCGCGAAGAAATAAGGATAGGCGGGTAAAGTGTAAGCACCCTTCGCAAAATAGGGCAGGTTCCCCTTCAGCTCATAGGAATAATCCGTGTAGAACACTCCTTTGATGTGAAGAAGGAAGGTAATGACCGAGTTATAGGTGCAAAGTAAGACGCTGATGATAAGAGTCGTCCTGTGGATCCGGTATCTCGTATATTCCGCGATAAAGAGAAATATAAAGAACCAGAACCAGCATCCGGTAAAATTGATGATCTTCCTTGCTGTCAATATGGAGGAAAGGCCGTCTGAATTGACATACATCCACCTTCCGATAGCAAGCATCAAAACGAAAAAGGCTAACATCAGAAGAAATCTTTGCGTCTTCCCGGCTCTCTGAAAAAAGCTTGCAAGTACCGCAAGGATCGCTACCCCTATTGTGATCCCGTAAAAAAGCGATGCCGCTTGGATTGTCATTGCAAAAACCCCTCCTTTTGCAACAAAAAACTCATCGACAAGCATAATAACACAAGTGAGAGCCTTTATGGTATAATCATTTTTGTTTGACCATTCTTTAGATCGTCCTTGGAGGCACCTTCATGATACAGATTTCGGAGCTCTTTGAGACAACAGATGACTTCAGGAGTATTCTTGACAAGGTAAAGACATGTTCCTCTTTCGGGGAAGCAAGCGATATCCTTGCTATTGCCGCGCTTGGGAACCAGGATCCATCTTTCGCACAGGATCTCATAAATATTTACAATGAAACGCTCGATCGCGGAAAATTCTGCGGCTATACCGCTGCTGATGTTGTGGAAGACGGTCATATGGCAGAGGGAAAGAATACTCTGACCTTTTTTCTCTTTGAATCCTCCACCTGCATGGTGATCCCCTGCGATACTGAGCTCGAACCTTCAGAAG
>OMRF01000121.1 GCA_900313435.1 uncultured Lachnospiraceae bacterium
GCAAATCATATGAAAAAGAAGATCATAGGAATAAGCTGTATTGCGAATCTTGCCGCTGGAATATCGGAAACCCCTCTTTCGGGTGAAGAGGTCATAGAGGCCGGGAAGGCTGCGGCACCGAAGTTTACGGCTCTTGTGACTGCAATAATCAATGACATAAAGTGATATATAAAGAGGTGACAGGGTGAACATAAAATTCGAAAACGCAAAGATACTAAAGACCAATGATGACCATACCTTCAGCATCATAGAAGGTGAGGTCTGGGTAAAGGAAAACAAGATTCTGTTTGTCGGCGAAAAGGACAAGGGACCTTCGAAGATAGCAGAAGAAGGTGGGGCTCCGATAGTCTGGGAGCGCACCATTGACTGCAAAGGGAACCTCATCATGCCGGGGCTTAAGGATGCTCACACACATACCGCGATGACCTTCCTTCGCTCCTTCGCTGATGACCTTCCCCTTTCCGACTGGCTTTATCAGCAGGTCTTTCCCAGGGAGGGACAGCTTAACGAGGATGACATATACTGGCTTGATATCCTTGGTATCATGGAATATCTCACCAGCGGTATCACATCAAATTTTGACATGTATTTCTTTCCCCAGAAGAACGGAAAGGCATCAAACGACTGCGGCTTTCGTACGGTTCAGACCTCGGGCTTCAATGATTACGGCAGCAGTATAGAGGAGGTCGAAGAAAGATATCTCGCGGTAAACGAGATAGGACCGCTGCAGTCTTTTATTATGGGCTTCCATGCCGAATACACGACATCCATGGAAAGAATGCAGGGGATAGCGAAGCTTTGCGAAAAATACAAGTCCCCCTGCTTCCTTCACAATTCGGAGACAGAGGCTGAGGTAAAGGGTTGTCTCGAGCGCTACGGAAAGACTCCCACGGCTCTTACGGAGAGCCTCGGGATGTATGAGTACGGCGGAGGCGGTTATCACTGCGTATGGTTCTCTGATGAGGATTTTGAGATCTTTAAAAAGCACAATCTTACCGCGGTTACAAATCCCGCGTCGAACTTAAAACTCGCAAGCGGAATAGCTCCCGTAAAGAGGTTCATCGACAGTGGTATAAATCTTGCCATAGGGACCGACGGACCGGCCTCGAACAATGCCCTTGATATGTGGAGGGAGATGTATCTTACATCTACGCTTTCAAAGGTGAGGGAGATGGATGCAGCATCCATCAAGGCAGACGAGATACTGTATGCCGCGACCGCCGGAGGAGCGTACGCCATGAACCTTCCGGACTGCGACAGGATAGAAGAGGGCAAAAAGGCAGATCTTATTATTATAGATCTTGACCAGCCGAATATGCAGCCCGAGAACAATATCGTAAAGAACCTGGTCTATGCCGGCGGAAAGCAGAACGTGATACTTACTATGGTGGACGGAAAGATCCTTTACGAGAACGGGAAATACGATATAGGCTTTGAGCCAAAGGATATTTACAAGAAAGCAAACGAGATAATAGGAAGGATGCGTTAAAGAAAGTGGAATTCTCAGTCAATAATCTTCGCCGCATGTATCTTGAGTTTTTCGAGAGCAAGGGGCATCTCAAAATGGACAGCTTTCCGCTGGTTCCGAAGAATGATAACAGCTTATTGCTCATTAATGCGGGGATGGCACCGTTAAAGCCTTATTTTACGGGAGAGGAGGTTCCACCCAGAAACCGTGTCACTACATGCCAGAAGTGCGTTCGTACCGGAGATATTGAAAATGTAGGAAAGACGGCGAGACATCTTACTTTCTTTGAGATGCTCGGGAATTTCTCCTTCGGAGATTATTTCAAGGAGGAAGCTCTTTCATGGTCATGGGAGTTTCTTACCGAAGTCTTAAAGCTTGACAAGGATAGGATCTATCCCACTATTTTTGAGGATGATGACGAAGCCTTTGACATCTGGCATAAAAAGATAGGGCTGCCGAAAGACAGGATCAAGCGGATCGGCCGCGACGAGAACGGAAGGAGCGACAATTTCTGGGAGCATGGCGCAGGACCCTGCGGTCCCTGCTCTGAAATGTACTATGACAGGGGTGAGAAGTTTGGCTGCGGAAGACCTGACTGCGGAGTAGGCTGCGAAAACTGCGACAGGTTCATGGAAATCTGGAACGATGTATTTACGCAGTTTGAGGGCGACGGTAAGGGAGGCTACACTGAGCTCAAGCAAAAGAACATCGATACCGGGATGGGGCTTGAGAGGCTTGCCCTTGTGATGCAGGAAGTTGATTCCGTCTTTGACATCGACACCATGAGAGCTATCAGGGACAAGGTTTGCGAGCTCTCAGGAAAGACCTATGAGACTAATGAAAAGGATGATGTTTCGATCAGACTTATAACAGACCATATCAGGAGTTCCACTTTTCTTGTATCTGACGGTGTTCTTCCGTCAAATGAAGGAAGAGGCTATGTGCTGAGACGCCTTATAAGAAGGGCGGCGCGGCACGGAAGGCTTCTTTCGATCGATGGCGCCTTTCTCGCAGAGCTTTCAAAGACTGTAATATCAGAGTGTGAGGACGGCTACCCCGAGCTTGCAAAGAACAGGGATTTCATCACGAGAGTGCTCTCGGAGGAGGAGCAGAAGTTCAACGCCACCATAGACCAGGGACTTTCCATCCTCTCCGGTCTTTGTGAAAAGCTTTCAAATGAAAAGAATAAGGTGCTCTCGGGAGAGGATACCTTCAGGCTTTATGATACCTTCGGCTTTCCTGTCGATCTCACGGAGGAGATCCTTATGGAAAAGGGCTTTTCCTATGACAGGGAGGGCTTCCTTGCCTGTATGGAGGAGCAGAGGACCCGTGCCCGTGCGGCGCGAAAGGTCTCAAACTATATGGGTAAGGACTCAACTGTATATGAAAAGCTTGATAAAGCGTTAAAAAGTTCCTTTACGGGTTATGACAAAACAGATGATGAGGGAGTCGTTTCTGCTCTTACAAATGAGGAAGAGGTAGTTGACGAGCTGAAAGAAGGGGATAAGGGCTGTATAGTAACGGACAGCACTCCCTTCTATGGCACCATGGGCGGCCAGTGCGGGGATACCGGCGTGATAGAAGGACCGGACGGCAGATTCAATGTTTATGACACTATCCATCTTTCAGGTGGGAAGATAGGCCATATCGGAGAGGTTGAAGAAGGAAGGATCAAAAAAGACGACAGGGTGAAGCTTCTTGTTGATTCAGGGAGGAGAAAGCTGATCGCAAAGAACCATTCCGCGACACACCTGCTTCAAGCCGCACTCCGGAAGGTCCTGGGAGAACATGTGACACAGGCCGGCTCTGATGTGAATGATGACAGGCTCCGGTTTGATTTTACGTATTTTTCCGCAATGTCTTCCGAGGAGCTTAAGAAGGTGGAAGACATCGTTAATGAAAAGATAGAAGAGGGGCTTTCCGTAAAGACTGAAGTCATGACTCTTTCCGAAGCCAAAAAGACAGGTGCCATGGCACTCTTCGGTGAGAAGTACGGGGAGAGTGTAAGGGTTGTCTCGATGGGAGATTTCTCAACGGAACTCTGCGGCGGGACCCATGTGAAGGATACAAAGGACATAAGGGCATTTTCAATAATCTCCGAGTCCGGGGTCGCAAACGGCGTGAGACGTATAGAGGCAATCACGGGAAGTTTGGTCTTTGATCATTTCAGGGAGATGGAGAAAGAATCAAGGAAGGCGGCAGACCTTTTAAAGACCTCCCCCGAAGGCCTTTCAGAGCGGATAGAAAAGCTCTTGAAAGAGGAAAAGGAGTTAAAGTTAAAGATCGCAAAGCTTGAAGCCGATGCCGCCAAGGCGGCGTCAGACTCCGCTGAAACAGAGGAAGAGGAGTATAACGGCATCAAGGCGATCTTCCAAAAGACAAACGGTCTTGATATGAATGCACTCCGGGGCATAGGAGATGATCTTAAGGCTAAGGCTCTTTCAAATGACAAAGCCGCGGCAGCGGTCTTCGTGCTCTTTGGCGAAGCGGAAGGAAAGGCCTTCCTCGTTTCAATGGCCACAGAAGGAGCTGTAAAGCGCGGCTTCTCGGCCGGTAATCTCATTAAGGCATCGGCTCCGATGATCGGCGGAGGAGGCGGCGGAAGACCCGAAATGGCACAGGCGGGAGGAAAGAACCCCGCAGGCTATGAAGATGCCATGAAAAAGGCAAAAGAGTATCTTGCCTCACTCTGAGAAAGAAGCAAAGGGGGATAGCTTATGGCTTTAAGGGAAATGAAGCTTACCTGCCAGTCCTGCGGAAGGGAATTTACCCTGCCACAGGCTGAGATTGATGCATATTGGGAGCAGGGAATGGATATTCCCGTATTCTGTTCGCTCAAATGCCAGGTTAAGGGCTGGGATCCTGAAGCTGTCCGCTGGGCAAAATACAGAAGGTCAAAGGATTCAAAATAATGGCGATCAAGCAGTTTCAAAGCGGTGAAAAGATCCATTCAACGGGTGATTCCTTAAAGGAGTACGAACTCGTACTCAAAGGTTCTGTCGCGCTTTCTATCGGCAGGGGGGTAAGCGTGGAGCTTCTTCCGGGCACTATAATAGGGCCTCTTGATGCAAAGAACGGAAAATACATCAAGGATTATACAGCGCGCGGGGATGTCATGCTCTACGGCTACAGTGTCGGGGAAGGTGAAACGGTAGAATTCATTATTGAGCAGAATGAAAAGATCGCTCCTCAGATAGCTTCCGCCTTCGTAAAAAATCTTAACTCTTTAAAGGAATCAATAGCATTTCTGGCTGAATATGCCTTTCGTAAGAAGGAGGACATCGAAAACCGGAAGGCCGAGTACAAGGAGCTTTGCGCTCAATTGAAAAAGCGGCCGAAGGTCTTTCCGGAGCTGAAAATAATACCGGATCCGCCGGATATCTCTATAGAAGGATGGAAGGTAGCCTTCATCGAGTCTATGGTTGAAAATGACGAGCACCTGAAAAAGCAGTTCTTTTCCATTGGTCCTTCTGTCTGCACCGGCATCGTGATGACCGTGCTCTCTTTCGCAAAAGATATGATCGATTCCGTGCGTGAGATAGATGGCTATATCACAGAGCTTGAGGAAATGAGCCGCGACTTTATCAATGCCTATGATGCGCTTGATACGGAGCAGAAGAATCTTGAGCACGCGAAGGAGCTTGACCGCGCTATGACAAGAGGCGCAATGCCCGATCTTTCAAAGGCTTCGGAGAGCATAGTAGCATATGCGGGGCTTGACAGGGAAAAACGTGAGGAATTCTTCGCGCTTTACAATGAATACCTTAATGTTCCCGACAGATCCGACAGCTCGGATGATATGAGAAAGCTCAGAAGGAAGCTTACTCAGTGGTACTACAAGATTTATGAGGGTGTGTTCCTGCACAGCCTTGAAGAAGAGAAGCTTCCCATAGAGATAAACATGTTCCTGTATACCGGCTTCTTCGATCCGAAGATAGCAGGAGAAGATAATACAACCATTCTGTTCAATTATGTTGTGGACTATGATCCCGATCCGAAGGAGCAGGTCTTCACCATCTATGAATGGCTTCTCAGGATCTATGAGAGGAAGAACGATCCCTCGAGGAATGAGTTTGATATGGATTATCAGGCTGATCTTCGTGAAAGAAAGCAGAATGGTGAGATCACCGAGCAGATGTATGAGAAATTCTTAAAGGATCCTCTCGAGATGGTCCGTTTTGAGATGAAGAATCTCTTTGAGCTTGGGAACAGGATGACCTTCGGACGGCCTTCAGTATTCTTTCCTTTCTTTGATTCTGTAAATGTCCAGATGCCGCTTGACAAGATATATATGACGGCCGACAGGATCCGGGAAGAACTTAAGAACTTAAGAGACCTTGATTTCCAGTGCTTCTTCAGGGAGGATATTTATCAGAACGAGAAAAAGGGTATTCCTCAGATGGTAGTCCACAATGAATACCTTCCCTACTTCATTCTGATGCCGAACTGCGGGTCACGTTCCACCCTTTGGCAGGAAATAGAGGGAAAGAAACGCTCAACACATTCGAGGATGCTGATGCCGATATTCAATGTTGAGGAGCTTTCCGATGCGATCATACAGGTGTGCGGCGAATTTCGATGGGAGATGTGTAAGACGGAGCAGGGCGTCCATTGGAATGATCTTTCCGAACCATCACTTACCGCTGAGTACAGTGATTATCTTCAGTATTTCAGGAAGAATCAGGCGCTGAACCCGGAGCAGAGGGAAAAGGTCAAAAAAGTCCTTCAGAAGTGTTCAAACAATTACAAGCGTGTGTTTGTTTCTGATTATCTCACCTATCTTAAATACGAGTCAAAGGGAGCACTGCGACTCAATAAGGTGGCGAGAGAGATACTCTTTTCCTACTGTCCCTTCGGTTCAAAGGGAAGGGAGGTTGTAGGTCAGAATCCTCAATATCAGCCCCTGATCAACAGAATGAACAACAAGCAGGGACAGAAGGCAAGACCTATATCAAATATCAAGCAAAAGCTTGAGAATAAGGGAGAAGCATTCCCGGAGGAACTTGAAAGGGAACTTGGCTTTTACAGGATGTAGGAAAGTGATCGGAAAGGCAGGTTCAAATTGACTCTTAAATACTTTATCGTTTTCTTTGTCTCCATGATCCCGCTCGTAGAACTTCGCGGGGCCATACCCTTTGCGGAGGGTTACTATGCCGCAAATCCGCAGGAGTTTAATATCATCCTCGCTTATATATTGATAATGATAGGCAACATGATTCCCGTGCCCATTATCTTTTTCTTTGCCCGAAAGGTTCTTGAATGGGGAAAGGACAAAAAGGTGATAGGAAAGTTTTTCACCTTCTGTCTTGAAAAGGGACACAAGGGAGGGGAAAAACTCCTTTCAAAGGCAAAGGGGGGCGCATATTTAGGGCTCCTTCTCTTCGTCGGAATACCGATCCCGGGAACGGGCGCGTGGACAGGGACTCTCGCGGCCTCGATCCTTGATATGGATTTCAAGAAGAGCGTCCTTGCCATAATAGGCGGCATATTAATGGCCGGGGTGATAATGATGGCCCTGTCAAAGGTCGTTATAGGTGTTGTCACAGGATAGGATCCAACTTGATTTTTAACCCCCAACGTATATAATGAAGTTAGATTTAACTAACAACTATTCGTATATTTTAACCCAAGGGGCAAATAGCATGATAAAAACCACTTTGAAAATAGAAGGTATGATGTGTTCCATGTGTGAGGCGCATATCTGCGACACGATCCGAAAGGCCGTCCCCTCCGCAAAAAAGGTGGTTGCCTCGCGGGGCAAAAGAGAAGCGTCTTTTCTGACGGAGGATGCGGTGGACGAAGATCTGTTGAAAGAAGCCATCGCATCGACGGGATATACCTGCATTGATGTGGAGGCAGCCCCCTATGAAAAGAAGGGGCTGTTCGGAAGAAAATGAACACGGTCATTACGGGGCTTCTGATCCCCTTTATCGGTACCTCTGCCGGAGCCGCCTGCGTGTTTTTTCTGAAAAAGGATCTGAGTCGCGGCGTTCAGCGGGCTCTGACAGGCTTCGCGGCGGGCGTCATGGTTGCAGCCTCCATCTGGAGTCTGATCGTCCCGGCAATCGAGCAATCCTCTGAAATGGGGAATCTCGCCTTCCTTCCGGCCTTTCTTGGCTTCTGGGCAGGTATCCTGTTCCTGTTGCTGCTGGACCACGTCATCCCGCACCTGCACAGGAGCATCGACCAGGCAGAGGGACCGAAGAACCATCTGACACGGACTGCCATGATGGCCTTGGCTGTGACGCTTCACAACATCCCGGAGGGCATGGCGGTGGGCGTCGTCTATGCAGGGCTTTTAAGCGGTTCGGAAGACATCACGGCGGGCGGTGCAATGGCGCTGGCTCTCGGAATCGCCATCCAGAACTTTCC